>JAFWKS010000161.1 GCA_017511325.1 Erysipelotrichaceae bacterium | reverse complement strand
TTTACGAATACCAGGATCTCAGCGATCCGCGAAATATCTTTATCGTCAGCTTTTCTTATCATGATGGTTTAATTATATAAAAAAGCAAGTGAATCTTCACTTGCGTATATCTAACAGGTATTCTAGTTATACCTGTAATCAGGAGAAATGTCTTTAACTTTCATAGTAAAGCACCTCCTGACTACATTTTAACATTATTCTACGGTAATGCGATCACCAGTCGTACGGTATTGTTCAACACCAAACTGCTTGACATAATCAACGATCGCTTCGATATCGATCATACCTTCACGGATGATCGTCTCACAATCATTCAGAATGTTGTTGCCATCTCCCGGTTCAAACAGTATATAGCTTGAAGATCCGACAACATAGGTCTTATCCTTGTCGATCGGTACATACTCATCTCCTTCAAGGACATAGACATCCTTGACGCGTCTATCATCAGAACTGAAGCCTTTGAACATATTGTTTTCGTCCAGCATGACTGCAGATTCGACAGAAGTGTCGATCGTATATTTAAGTCCTGAGACCTGAGAGAAGCTGCCTTTTTCTCCTACCGCTTTTCCATCAAGCTTATAGATCTTCTCAACAGCCATACTGTTATACTCCAGGAAATCGAGGATCTGCTGACCGGTCGCATATGCTGAACCAAGCGTATTCTGGAATGGCGAAGCTTCCAGAAGATCGCCATAGGTGATCTCACCGGCTTTGATAGTAGCTCTTACACCTCCGCCATTGACGAAGCCGATCTGCGCATTAGTCGCATAACGGAAGGCATCCGCAAACAGGTCACCGAGATTGACTTCTCTTGTACGGGCCATCCTTATGCCTTCTTCATCAGCAATCGCAAGATCAAAATCGGATTCGGCTACCTTCTCGGAAAGCAGAACATTCAGTTTTTCGTCTATCTCTTGCAGCTTGTTGATGGTATCCTGATCCTTATCGGCATATTCGGACATCAGCATTGTTGTCATGTTGCCCTCAGTATCGATAATGAGCGTTCCAACATCCTGCAGTTTTGTACCGGCTGAGCACATGATCACATCTTCACCTTTTTTATTAGGATACTTGTCTTCAGTGATGATGGAATGTGAGTGACCATCGAATACGACGTCAATGCCTTCGGTATTGGCGATCATCGCGATCGAAGTAAAGGCATCCACTTTGGCACTTGATCCCATGTGGGATAAAGCTACGACATATTTAGCACCCTGCTTCCTGACTTCATCAACTACTTCCTGAACTTTGTCATATAGTTCCTGGCCGTTGTCTCCTGAATAGAAATCATAGACGAGTTTTCCGTCTTCCTCGAAATATGAAGGAGTTGAAGATGTAGGGGTCAAAGGAGTCAGGATCCCCACAAAACCGACCTTGACACCATTCAATTCTCTGATCGCATATTCAGGAGTATCCTTGAAGATGTTTTCCCTGTTTCCACTGTATTTGACATTTGAAAGGATGATCTCAGCATCAAGCTGGTTCATCATTTCTGCGAGTCTGTCAACTCCATAATCAAATTCATGGTTGCCTATCGTGATGATGTCATAGCCCATCTGATTCATGAGGTCGACTACATACTGGCCTTTGGAAAGTGTTCCATATGTTCCGCCCTGCAGATAGTCTCCGCAATCTACAAGCAGTACATCGTTGTGTTCCTTCTTCAAAGAATTCACATAAGCCTTTAATGAAGGCCAGGTAAGGTTGTCTTCAAAACCGCAGTGGACATCAGAAGTGAATACGATATAGATATCTTCAGTCTGCTTCTGCTGTTTCTGACAGCCGCAAAGTGACAGGACAATAAATAAGATGGTGCACAGTTTAATGATTCTTTTCATTTTCAACGATCTCCATAAAGTTCCTATAAATATCTATTCCGCAATCATTACCTTGAGCTTCCGGATGAAACTGAACCGTGTACAGTTTCCTCTTTACATTCTGAGTAGCTCCTATCTGGCATGTCCTGGTAGAACCAAGATTCTCAAAGCCCTCCGCCATCTTCGTAACTTCGTCATAGTGAGACATATGGACCTGGTGATTCTTCGGCAAGTCCTTGAACAAAGCTGAAGGTCTGCTTTCCTTAAAAATGAAATTGCCATGTTCAGGGGTATCCGATCTTTTCACTTCACCGCCAAGCATATAATGGATCAGCTGATGGCCATAGCAGATGCCAAGGATCGGCTTGTTCAGCTCAAAGATCCTCGGATCAGCCTGTTTACCGCCTTCATAGACAGTGTCCGGGCTTCCTGTAAAGATGAAACCATCATAATCCTTAAGTACTTCAATATCCGCATCATTTTTAAAAACATCGAACTGTGCGCCGACCTTGGTCAGTGTTTCTTCCACGTTTTTTGAAAATGTGCTGACAAAATCAATAATTCCAATTTTAACCATGACTATATTTTATAATAGATTTGATGATGAAACTATACTTACTGCGTCATGGCAGAACACAATTCAATGAAGACGAGATCGTTCAGGGCTGGAATGATTCTCCTTTGACTAAAGAAGGGATCTACCAGGCCAAATGCACCGGATACGGCTTAAGGGATACTCATTTTGAAAAAGTCTATTCAGGTGACGCCAACAGACAGATCGATACAGCCAAGGCATTCCTTTCTCAGAACAGGTTCGAGACCAAGATCATTCCTGATCTCCATTTTAGAGAAATGAACTACGGTAAGTTTCAAGGCGGTTCCTATTACGATATGCTGAACCCGCTGTATCTGGAATTAGGCGAAACATATGATGGCTATGAAGGTCTATACCGCTTCTATACTGATATTCAGATCGCCGACAAGATCTTTTCTCTTGACAATACCGGACAGACTGAAGGCATCGAAAAGACCTGGAAAAGATTCTCGGAAGGTCTGAATATGATCGTTTCGGAAAATAAAAAGGGAAATATCCTTATTTCCACTTCCAGTATGGCGATCGCGATAACAGTACACAAGCTGTTCCCTGAAAAGAAACAGGAAGGCCTGGTAGGCAATGCCTCGATTACGGTGATCTCATATGATGGTGAATACCATCTTGAAG
>JAFWKS010000160.1 GCA_017511325.1 Erysipelotrichaceae bacterium | reverse complement strand
GCCGGCGATGCAGAAAAAGGCTCACAGGGCTACTGTACTCCTTGCGGCGTCTGCCGCCAGGTAATGACAGAATTCTGTGAACCTGACAGTTTTACGATCATCTGCGCCAAATCAGAAAACGAGTATCATGAATTCACCTTGAGGGAGATGATCCCTGAGTGCAATTACGTGAAGATCAATGATGGCTACGGTTTCCATGGCGGAAATAATTAAGTGCTTTAAGTTCATCAAGCAGCAGCTGATGAACTTTTTCTTTATCCATGCTGTAGATTACTTCAACAGGAACCTTCTTTTCAAACATGCCGCGGCGGTCAACGACCATCTGGCCGTCTGCCATGCCTCCGGAGATGTCAACGTGAACTACTTCATGTCTTTTATCGGTTATGACACTTTCATCAAGTAAAGCGGCTGCTGCGGCAAGATCGTATACGCAGCAGGAACTGATATCCGATCTAAACAGGATAGCACATCTGTCTATATAGCCGTGCAATTCATCGTAGATGAAGTCGGCGATCTTGTTTTTGGTGTTTTTGATCTTTTCAAGATCTTCGCAAGTGCAGGTAGCTGCTTCTTCGCATGGTTCGATCGGACAGACAAGGCACTTGGCTCCGGAGCTAAGAACGATCTCCGCCGCTTCAGGATCATCATAGAAATTGGCTTCAGCTAAAGGAGTCCTGTTTCCGATATAGAGACCTCCGCCCATGATGTATATGGTATTGATCTTAGCGATTATGGAAGGATCGAGCCTGATGGCCATGCCGATATTGGTAAGAGGGCCAACTGCTACGATGTCGATCTTTTCTTCACTGTGCCTTAAGGTATCGACAAGAAAGGATACTGCATGCATGTCTTCAGCCTTTCTGTCAGCTTCAGGGAGTTTGAATGATCTTTCATGGATCAGCACCTCTTTTCCATCTATCTGCATCTTTATCCTTTGCATCAGAGTGTTGTAGTCTCTTCCCTTGAGCATATCTCTGACGATCGGAGTGTTGCATCCCTTGTATACCGGGATGTTTTTTCCGCACAGTTTTAAAACCTTTAAGGCATTATCGGCCACATCATCAACAGGCAGGTTCCCCTTGACACAGGTCAAAGCAATCACATCGATATTCTCATTAAGTAATAAAGCGATCAGAGCTACCGCATCATCACATCCAATATCACAGTCAAATATTACTTTTCTTTTATCCATGGTATATTTCAGCCTTTATCAGGTCTTTCTCCTGTAATTATCATAGCACATCGATCATCAGCGCTTTTGTGATGAAGAAATCATTGCGTGTTATATAGTAATATATAAAAAGGAGAAAACATGCTTAAAATACTGTCGTTTTTACTGATCGTTGCAGCAAGTGCGATGTATCAGGTAGCTTCCGAAAAAACAGCACCGGATGTGAATCCGTTTGCAGGGATCATCGTCATATACCTGACAGCTCTTTTGACATCGCTGGTCGTGTATCTCATTACGTCTAAAGGTGTGCCATTATTTACGGAAATGAAAAAGGTCAACGTCTTTTCGATCATCATTGGCGTTGTTGTATGTCTTGTCGATCTGGGATATATCATGGCATACCGCAGTGGCTTCAGTATCGGCAAGCTCAGTCCTCTTTCATCGGTCACACTGATCATAGTGATGGCTCTTATCGCTGTGATCTTCTATAAGGAAAGACTGAACCCGAGGCACATCCTTGGGCTGATCATTGCCGCAATCGGCATCCTGCTGACGATAGAGAAATGAGATAATTGTTATATCATATTATAGATGGGTGTTAAATTTACTGTTCCAGCAACTGAACTAGCTGTCACCATCATGATGTTCGTGATGGTCTTTCTGATGCCTTTGACTGATCACATTATCTGCTCAAAACTGGGGATAAGTCTCAGGGACGGAGTAAGCAAGAATTCGAAAGCTGATGATCTGCTGCATATCCGCAAGATCATTCTCGTAGCAATCTTTATGATCTATCTGGCGGCACTTGGCTATGTCGCATTCTTCTCAAGGCATGCAGCTGAAGATTATCTTTTGCATATATCTTTCTATAAGGATCTGAGCAATTCCATCAAGATCGACTATGGGGTCCTTGAACTCATCAAGATCCTGTTTACCAAAGGTCCTGGTGAAGCCTTGAGCCATGTGAAAATCGTCAATATGGACGACTTCATGCAGGTATATCTCAATGTCGTCATGTTTGTGCCGATGGGCTATCTGCTGCCGTATGTCTTTGACTGGTATCGGCGCTCACACATCACGCTTAAGGTCACATTCACCAGTTTTTTGGCAACGTTGCTTATTGAAAATATCCAGCTGATCACCAAACTGGGATTCTATGACTGTGATGATATCATCTCCAATACCTTAGGCGGTTTTCTGGGACAGCTTTTCTATATCATGTTTGCCTATGTGCTGGTCCATCCAAGCTTTCGAAAAGAAGCTATCAGCAAGCTCAAATGGCGCATAAGATCGATGAAGAGCGCGTTCCATCCGTTCTATTCGAAGCTGCATGTCGCAAGGGTAACGGTCTATGCGCAGGACAAGGAAGAAGTAAGAGAATTCTATGAAGACAAACTCGGCTTCCGTCTTAGAAAAATGATCGAAATAAGTGAAGATGAAACCAATTATCTTTTTGATTTCAGAAAAAATCAGATCGAAGTGCGTTGTTCGCCGGCTTATAAGGATCTGCCTTTGCAGAATATAGTACTTGCCTGCAACAATTCCGAATATCTCAAGGAAAAGCTTGAGAAAAACGGCATCGATTGCAGTGCATATGAAGAAGATCCGTATACGTCTCTCAGGATCTTTACTTTCATGGGACCTGATGAAGTGTATTTTACGATCATAGAAGAATAGATGAAAGAAAACATTATGAACAGAACTATTATTTTTGAAGGTATCAGCAACGCCAGAGATCTCGGTGGTCTAAAGACAAAGGATGGCAGAACGATCAGAAGCCATGCATTAATAAGAAGTGCCAAGCTTTCAAGTGCCAATCATCGTGATGAACAGAAGCTTAGAGATGAGTACCGTCTTAAAAAGATCATCGATCTAAGGACACCTGTAGAGAGGATGGAAAAACCGGATGCATATATTGACGGTGCTGAAAATCTTTCTATTCCGGTATTCAAATCAGCTATCGAAGGCATATCTCATGAAGAAGAAACAAAAATGCTTCAAGAGGCTGGCGGCTTGGCTCCTTTCTATTACCTGATGGTAACTGATGAAAACTGCCGTAGAAATTTCAATACGATCCTGACCACGATCTTCTCTTTCCCATATGAACAGGGTTCGCTGCTTTGGCACTGTACAGAAGGCAAAGACCGATGCGGTCTGGTCAGTGCCTTTGTACTATTGGCATTAGGAGTCGATCTTGATGAGGTGAAAAGGGATTATGATCTGACGAATCTGGTCAATGAGAAAAAAGCCATGAAATATTATGAACAGGCACTTAGAAATGGTGATCCTCAAAGTCAGGCCGAATATGTCAGAGATATGTTCCTGGCCAAACCTGAATATCTTGAGACGGCGATCGATGCCATAAAAAAGAATTATAATGATTTTGATACATACTTTGAAAAGGGGCTGAATATTGATAGGAAACTGATCGAAAGATTTAAGAACAGTATCCTGCTGGATGATTGAGG
>JAFWKS010000159.1 GCA_017511325.1 Erysipelotrichaceae bacterium | reverse complement strand
GAAAAACAAGAAAGAAACATTGGTTTGCAGCTTATCAACATCATGATCCAGGATGTCGAACCGCCGACAAGGGAAGTGTTCGACGCCTTCAAATCCGTAGAGACCGCAAAACAGAGCGCCGATACCTCGATCAACAACGCCAACCGTTACAGGAATGAACAGCTGCCTGAAGCGGAAGCCGAGGCCGACCGCATCATCAAGGAAGCCGAAGCGGAAAAGGAAAGTCGCATTGCCCAGGCTGAAGGAGAGATCGCCAGGTACGACAAACTCTATGAAGAATACCGCAAATATCCAAGCGCTGTTAAGAAACGCATCTTCTACGAAACAATGGAAGATCTGATGCCTGACCTTCGGGTGATTATCGACGAAGGCAACAGCCAGATCATCCTGGCACCGGATTTAGAACAGGGGGTATTTTACCGCGAATGAAAAAGAAATTATTCCAAATTATATTGATAATCGTCGCCTGGATCGTGGCATCATCTTCCCTTTACCAGATAAACGAAAAAGAATACATCGTGATCAGGCAGATGGGAAAAATCATTGACGTTAAGGATGAACCGGGCCTGAAGATAAAGGTTCCTTTCATACAGTCCACAGAAAGATACACACAGGCGTACATCGTTTATGACATCCCTGAATCGGATGTCCTGACCTCAGACAAGAAATCCATGACGGCAGACTGCTATGTTTTATGGCAGATAAGCGATCCGTCCGCATACATCAGAACATTGGGCGGAATTTCTTTGAGAGCTGAAGAGAGGATTGAAGCGGCAACCTACAACGCCTTGAAGAATACGATCTCAGCCATGACGCAGGAAGATGTGATCGCCTCAAGAGGCGAAACCCTGACAGGAAAGATCACTTCCAAGGCCAACAGCGATATCGGCCAATACGGCATCAGAATAATCACCGCCCAGATCAAGACCTTATCGATCCCCGATGATAACCGCTACGCCGTATATGAGCGCATGATCTCCGAGAGGCAGAACATTGCTGCAGGATATGAAGCCGACGGCAAGGCTCAGGCGCAGAAGATCCGAAACGAGACCGACAAGGAGATCACACTGATGCTCGCAGAAGCGGAAAAGAAAGCAGCGATCCTGAAAGCCGAAGGTGAAGAGGAATACATGAAGATCATGCAGAGCGCCTACAACACAGCTGATAAGGCATCGTTCTATGAATACCTGAGAGGACTTGAGTCACTCAGGAAATCTCTGGGAGAGGATACGACGCTTGTTTTGGACGGAAGTTCCGAACTGGCGAAGATCCTGAAAGGCAGTTAGAGATGTTTGCGCGCTTTAATACAATCAATGCTGTCGTAATATCGCTGCTTGCACTCTCAGGGACTTTCTTAAAGATCCGGGGCTGCAGAATAAACAGCAACTCTATTCAGGACAACGGCATGTGCCTGATTCTGATCGGAGTGATTCTGATGCTGAGCGCTTTGACGATAACCGTCATTGCCAATATCTGAAAAAAATCCTGGGCACCCAGGTGCCCAGAAAAATATGCACCATGATCTCAAGGTTTCCGATTGTTCCTGAATAGACCATCAGGTAACAAAAAACTTGAAGCACAGCACAGAATGGAAAAGATAACTTGATATTTTTGCTTAATTAGGATAATTTGGTGCCATGGTATTATAAAGAACACTCACAGGTAAAAGCCTGCAAGACAAAGGAGAAGAAAATATGTTCGCTAAATTCACCATTATTGCGGAGTTATTTATGATCCCTTGAGTCAGTTAAAAAATCGAGGTACAACCTATGGAAGAACTTAAAATTGACGAAAACATGAAATTCATGAGCGGTGACGGTACGCCTGTCAGCATCGACGAAGTTATCGCAAGGATCTCGGCCTATTACCTGAAGAAGCCCGAATATCAGTACACGCTTTCGATCGGTACGGATTCGATGACCTATGAAGATACCCGCTTTGTTCTGGCGATCGTCATGTACCGCACGGGAAACGGCGGCATCTATTTCTATCACCGCTTCGAACATCCTCTGATCAGGGACCTCAGAAGCAAACTCTATGAAGAAACAAGGCTTTCAATCACTGCAACCGAACTGCTGATAAACAGACTGATGGAACAGGACGGGGAACTGTTTGAAAAACTGCATCTTTCCATTCACCTTGACATCGGCAAGAAAGGCCCGACCAAGGCGCTGATCAGCGAACTGGAAGGCTGGGTCGCCAGTCTTGGCTACGATTGTCAGATCAAACCTGAATCATACGCGGCATCATCGATCGCCGATATGTATTCCAAATAACCGCTGGGGCATGCATTCAGTAAGCATGCCCTGCTAATAAAGCTCGCTGAAGAAAGGAGGAGAAAAAACATGGATGAAAAAAACATCATCGACGGAGGAAAAGCAATTGGATATAACCAAAAAAAAGATCTGTGCGAAAACGAGGGCTACCCTGATTTTCTGAAACGGGCTGCCGAAAAGATCTACCACTTTGCCAGAAGCCCTGAAGTAAGCAAAATGAACGAGTGGGAACATGGCTGGGCCAAAGGCATGATCTCGGCATTAAATATCATCCGCAGGGAAAAAGAAGAGGATGAACTCCTGAAGAAACAGGAGGAATGATTCACAGATTCCACGGGGGATTCCCTTCTCCCGCTTGTTAAAAGGAGCCGGTTTTATAAAAACCCTTTTCTAAAAAATACAGCTGCCGGTTCCTTTTTGTTTGATTTAAAGGAGTATTAAAACTATGGAAATAAGCAAAGAGAAAGAAGATGCGATAAGTCTGGTCATCAAAACCATCAAAAAAAGCAAGGGCCAGAAAGCCGAGGCCACACCTGAAGAAATATCCGAATTCATTGAGGACGCAATTGACATCAAGTTAAAACCGTACATTGCATCGTCAGGTGAATTCAATTTTGAACCCTGTCTGATCAGAATCCTTGACCCCTGCAGGGAACAGATGCAGGGCGTTTCAGTGGAAGATGAGACAAGATATGGTTTCGTCATTGAACCGTGTATGATGTTTGGCCGCGACTACTTTGCGGTTTTATCTGAAGGGTCCTTGATGAAGGTTCCGGCAGATAACGTTACATTTCTGGATAAGGAGGAGAACCAATGAAAATTATTTATATCGACAGAGGTATTGAAGGCGGCATATCCGAGCCAATGAAGTCATATGCAGAAAAGAAACTCGGCTTTGGCGAACAGTTTTTCGGCATTAAAGAGATCAAACTGACTATCAGGAGCGAAAAACGCGGGATCTGTGTATCGGCGAGTTTTATCGACCGGGACAACCACCACTTCTATTTTTCAAGATTTGCGGCTGACTATTATTCAGCCATCGACCTGCTGGAAGATCAGATCCACGATGCACTCGAAGCCCGCAAAAACAGAACGCCCAGAAGAAAAAGCGGGATGATTCAGGAAGAACCTGTATCGATAGCCAGGGAAAAACTGGTCGTTACTTCGCAAATGAGTCTTGAAGAGGCACATGCGGAAATGGACGAACTTGGCCATAGCTGGTTTGTCTTCAGAGATGACAACAACGACATCGCGATCATGTATGAGCGTTTTGACGGCAGCCTGGGTCTTATGATCGTCAAATAGAGGCGGAACTTTATGACTAATCCGTTCATAACACTGCTCTCGATAGTGTCCGTGATCTCGCTCTGGAAGATCTTTGCAGACCGAGGCATTGAGGGGTGGAAGTCTCTTGTTCCGTGCCAGAACGACATCTTGCTGGGCGAGTCGATAGGCGAAGGAAAGCTCGGAAGAAAGCTAGCCCTGGCCAAAGGGCTTCTGATGATTTTCTTCTCGCTGCTGCTCGTGATGACCATGGCCATCATCGCTCCGCACGCCGAAAACATTTCTGCCGGCGGATCAATAAGCGAGATCACAATGAATGAAGCCGCATCTTTCATATTTTTGGGGTGTACGCTTCTTGCTTTTTCGGCATTTTTGGCCGTAATTGTTTTTCAGATCCGTTTCTGTGCCGGATTTGTCAGGTATAACAATGCCCGGTCCTGGCTCACGATCGTCTGGATCATCTGTCCGGCCCTTGCGAAGTTCTACTTTGCGTTCATACATAAGAAATTCGATATTCCGGGCTTGACCTTTAAGAAATGAAGAAGGAACCGCATATGTGGTTTTTATTGAGATTGTTTACTTTTAACGGCGATGCACTGATCGCCTTGCCGAAGGAAGCAAAAATATTTATGTTAGCCGCTCTCGGCTTTTCTTTTTTTATCGGCCTTTTCAAAGGCCTGTTTTTTCTGATCAAATTCATCCTGATCATTGCGATAATCTACTTCGCTTTGACCTGGGTGGGAGTTTTTTAGAAAAAAGCGAAAAATAATGGAAATAATTACTTTACATAGGCAGTTATTTATGATAATATGGTGCCATGGATAATACAAGCACATACATGGAAAACGATAATTCAACAAACAGCCGGTCTTTTTTTGTTGATCAGTATAACGGCAGGGATAAGCGAATTCCCTATGTTACAGAGATCCCCAGGCTGCATCTGGCTAAAAACAGCGATTCAGTCTGCATCCTGATGACAAAGAAGGGCAGTTTCACCCAGGTTGACCCGCGTCAGCTGAACAATAAGGTCCTTATCCCGTCCAGGCGTGTGCAGCTTGACTTCAGGAGTGATGAGATCATCTT
>JAFWKS010000158.1 GCA_017511325.1 Erysipelotrichaceae bacterium | reverse complement strand
GTAACATCCTTGACAAATGCCGCCTGAACCGGAACAAGGTAGGTTCCTTTCGGCACGCCGTAAACATCGATGTGACCGCCAGGCTTTACTATCTTGACCATCAGAGCCATGACGCTTTCAATGCCGACACCGTCGATCAGACAGTCATAATGGGAACTGTAGTCTTCAATATGATTTTCAAGATCAGCAACAGTGACTGTTCTGTCAGCTCCCATCTGTATCGCAACTTTCAGCCTGTCTTCAACCATATCGATAGCCAGAACCTCTTCTGCTCCTAATGATTTAGCGAGACCGATGACGACCAGGCCAATGTTTCCAGCACCGAAAACGGCAACTCTGCTTCCTTGTTTGACACAGGCTTTCTTTAAGGCCGTCAAGGCAACAGTAACCGGTTCAATCATTGCACCCCGTTCAGCAGGAACGTTTTCCGGAATCTCAAACAGCATCTTTTCCGGAACGACGACTTCTTCAGCATAACAGCCGTCATGAGAAACAACGCCAAGCACTTCAGTCTGTGTGCAGTGATTCAGCTCGCCCTTCTGACAGGCTTCACATTCTCCGCAGCTGAAGATTGGATTGACAGTCACATACATTCCTGTCTTGAACTTCTGACAGTTTCTGATTTCAATAATAATGCCTGAGAATTCATGTCCCGGCGTGATCGGGAAATGCGTGAAGATCAGTTTACCGGCAATACTGGAAATATCCGATCCGCATACGCCTACTCTAAGCACTTTGATCCTGCACCATCCGTCTTCCAGTTCAGGTCTTTCGATATCCTGAAGCTGAAGATCGTTTGGTCCTAAAAGACGTAACGCTTTCATATAGCCTCCTTTGTTGATTATGTATAGAATATCTTCATTTTAATCATAGGATGACGGTCTGGAAGATGCTATAATTATTATGTTGAAAATGCACACTATCTGGCATTATGACAATTGAAGAAATCTTCTTATCATCAACAGACGGAAGCAGTTACGAAGTGAGACTTTATTACAATAAAGAATCTTTGAATCGTGATGGAGTCCATTCCCATGCCCATCCTGCCATGGAAATAAGCATTCCCGAAACCTGTTCCGGTGTTTATACCGTGAACGGAAAAGAATACCCCTTTCAGCCGGGAGATCTGTTTTTCTTTCGAAGCAATGAACCGCATCACATTTCCCATCTGGATGCCGGTGAAGAACCGGTCTGCACCGGCATTCACTTTTATCCGAATCTGCTATGGACATCGGATTCTCCTGATTCCATCGGAATCCTGCTTCGTTATTTTTCCATGAACAACCGCTCTTTTTCCAACTGCCATAAAGCGGAAGAAGAATGCTGCAGACAGATCATGGAGTATGTCAAAGACATTCAGAAAGAATTTGTGGAGAAAAGATCCGAATACGGATTAAGAATCAAAATGGATATCCTGAGTATCCTGATCAGCATCATGCGCTATGATCCGATCGAAATTGATGAGCGCGCTTCTTATACCCGGGATCAGATCCTCAACATCAGTCAAATTATGTCTTACATAGACATCCATTTTGAAGAAGACATAACGATCAGCCAACTTGCCGATTCCATCAACATGAGCGTATCGTATCTGTCTCATCTGTTCAGCAAGATTGCCGGTTTCTCTATCTGGGACTACGTGGTATCGAAAAGGATCTATGAGGCGCAGAAACTGCTGCTGAATACAAACGAAAATGTGATTACGATCGCTTCGAGATGCGGGTTTAATAATTCTGCCTATTTCAATAAGCGTTTCCGGGAGCTTACCGGAATGACGCCGAAAGAGTATAGAAAAAAATGATTGCCTAAGCAATCATTTTTCGTTTTCAGGATCCAGCAAGAAGGTTGCTACGCCGACATCATAGGCGTATATGGTGTGACCGAACATATCCTTTGGTTCGCCTTGATATATACCCTGCAGGATTTTTTCACCCGTCTCATACTGCTGACCGATCAGATCCGGATAAACAGGGAAAGAACCG
>JAFWKS010000157.1 GCA_017511325.1 Erysipelotrichaceae bacterium | reverse complement strand
TTCAAGGCACCAGTGAGCTCACCTGTTTCGCTCTGATCACAGAAAGGCAGAAAATCGTCACGATAACCGATTCGGATAGTCCCGTGTTTATCAAGCCAGTCTGTTTCTTCAGCGCTCAGAAAGCTGTTGACTGCGGAAGCTTTGTTGAACTTCTCAGTCATCTGCTGGTTGAAATCGCGATTTGCTTCCAGCATCCTGTTCATCGCCATATCCAGATCCTTCTTCAGATCAGGACGATTCTTGTTGATCCCGAAATAGATCTTTGAAGAACCGATCTTGCAGACCGGAACGACATCAGCGGAATTGCCATAGGTATCCAAAGTCACCAGGACATCGATATCGCCTTTTGCCAGCATCTCAAGCAGTTGCGGTGTCTTGGCTGTCAATTCAATGATCTGCGGATGAACGTCATGATTTTCAGCCCATTGCTTTAACAGCTGTTCCTGAAAAGAGTTTTTGTTTACACCGACACGTTTGTCATTGAAAGTAGAAAAATCATCCGGCCTTATCTCCGTGTTATCCGGGGCAATGAAAGCATGGTAATCTTCAGAACCCATCTCCTCAGCTGAGTAAAGTATCTTTTCCGCTCTTTCTGCTGTATAGGAAACATCAGAAAGCAGATCGATCTTACCATCCACAAGCATCTCAAACAGTTCAGACCAGCTGCCCTCGACATACTCATATCTCCAGCCGGTAAAGGTCGCTACGACCTGCTGATACTCATAGCCGTATCCGGACTTGCGTCCAAACTGGTCGGTGCGGTGAAAAGCCGATTCATACCAGCCGACTCTGACGACTTTTTCCTCTTTTTCTGCCTTCAGCAAAGAAGGAAAGAAAAATCCGCTTATGACTATAAGACACAATAAAAAGAATATCCCTGCCCTTCTGATCAGGTGTTTGACGATTATATTTTTTCTTTGAATCATATGCCCACTTCCATAGATCTGTGTATAAAAAACAGACTCTTGTTTATCTTTATAATAGCATTTTGGCGTGCCGGTGACAGATAAAAAAGGCACAAAAATCCATAGACAAACTCCTGCATAGATCTGTCTTTCCTGACACGATCATGTTTATTGCAGTATTGAAAAGGAGCTCTCGCTCCTTGTGTATTGCCGTTTCTTTGTTAGGTCTATCTGTGTATCATTGTGAATTATTGTCGTGTTCATTCCTGCACCCATGATTTAATTATCTCAATGATTTCATTTTGAGTATCCAGGTCAAAATCCGCAATCTGTGTATGATGGGCTTTTCCTGTCAGGATATAGCTTCTGAAATACGGATTATCCCCGCCTGCTCTACATTTGTGTACAGATATTTTCTCGAATGATTTAAGTAAAAGATATCGTTTGATCCGACAGGCAAACGCTGTCTGCCTCTTAACGAGGATCAAATCACAAAATCAATTCTTATAATTCTGCTTGACATTCTTTCAGAAAATATTAAAATAAAAATGGTCTGATCCCTCGGGTGAAAGGCCACCATATGCCCGCAGGCGCAAGCGCGGGCTCCTATATCATGGGGTGCAAGCCCCATGACCATATGCTGGTTGCAAGGCCAGCACCTTTTTTTATTTCAGGATATTTTTTCTGACAAGCATTTATGCGCAGTTGCTGTATATTTTGCATTGTTAAGTCTTTTATATTTACTTTACAGTAATTCAGATCACTTAAAAACCGGAGCACATCATATCGTTAACTCCGGCTTTTATTCGTCTGGATCGGTCTCCGTATTTTGCGTTCATTTCATGAATGAACTCATTGTAGGAAATGTAGTCGTAATCGTGATTCAATCCTGCACAGACTTTATTGAATCTTTCTTTTTCTTCGTCGGTCAGTGTTTCGTATTTCCATCTGCCTCCGGTAGCTGCCAGCAGAGAATCATCCCTGATTTCTTTCTTATCCATTGTTAACGCTCCTTTCCTGATGTTTACGATCTTGCGACTGAACATTAAGTCGAAAATGATCACCTTCTATAGCAAATAATATTACAGGACGTCTTAATCTCCTGCTGTTTTTTGCTTGCACATCGTATAAAGTATAATAATGAAAAATAGGGTTCAGGCTTATGAAGGAAGCAGTCATATGCTTCGTAAGCAACATACGAAACATGCGGCTTCAAAGTTTGGATCAGAAAAAACGAGGAGACATGGCAATCGAAATGAAATTGAAAGAAAAAGCAAAAGAAAATCTTCTTGATCTTGATAAACTTAAAAAGGTCAGAGGCGGAAGCAGCCAGGAATCCTGGGATGTTGTAGATGCGATCGTAGCTAATCCTAGTCTTTCTGCTATGTGGAACGATGCGCTTACTGAAGTATGCGGATGGGATATTGAAGATGAAAGCGATCTGTGTTTCTGTGCAGCTATGGAAGTTTTGAAAAAGCTGGGAATAGATTCGTCCTTCCGCGATGGCATGGGTGCAGGTTCCGGAAACAAATATAAAAGCGCAACCAACTTTTTAAATATGAGTCAGGAACAGGTATTGCACATCATCAGAAACTACGGAAAACGATAATAACATCCTGTTTTTCGCATTAAATTATGATGAACCTCTATATTCAAATTCATTTTATGGTAAGTGATTCATTTCAAATTTGATTGCAGTTTTCCTGCGATGTTCTGAATGTAGATGCTGTTTTACTCAAGGTGAGGACCAAATTATAAACAAGCAGAATTGAGTTTCTGCTTGTTGTTTTTTTTATATATTTCTTTGGCTGGTTCTATTTTTTTGCTGATCTGTTCTTATTATTCCTGCCTTTGTACCTCAATGCTTGTTTCAAAAGCCAAGGAAAACGGCAAAGAACTCACAATGGAGCAGGCAGAAAAAATGATCGCAAAAAAAGCATCTTTAAATGATGATGAACTGACAACCATATCAGGCGGAAATGTTTTTGACGACATCGTTGACTGGTATAAAAAGGCCACAGAATCAGCAGTAAGCCCCGACTGTCCAAATTCCTGGGACAGTCGGCACCAATGGAAAAAAACAGGAGCTACCAGGCCCGGCAGTATCTTTGGCGATCTCTGGCCTGATGTTGAGGTAAGATGCCAAAAATGTGGCAAGAAATTCTGGGCCACGTTTTCTAATGATGATTCAGAATAGCTGATAGAAACATCGATGCTAATGAGATAAGCCATATTCTTTACCGTCTTCATCAACGGTCGTTGTAGAAACAAGTTCCTTTAATGTGTTGGTTGCCTCAAAGCCTCTTTCTTTGGCATCGTTGATTAAGTCTCTGATTGTAGTAGTCTTGTAATTCACTCTTTTTACCTATCCTTTCTTTACATTGCTAATACTATTCTTGTAAATGTTGAATAACAAAACGATTTTTTTACGACTAGCTTCGGTTTGTATTTTACTTATCATTTTCAATTGAATACTAAATTATTTGAAAAGACCGGTTGTCCAATAATATGGACAGCCGGTCTTTTCTGGAGTTCTTTTCTTTCGTAAAAGCAATGTTGCTAATAACGATCATCCTTTACAGCAATGATTTCAATCACATCGCGATAATCACTGGTTCCGAGATCTTCCATCAGCTTTATGATCGTACTCATACTGACGTTTCCGTCATTCCTCAGCCTGTTGTGCAGATTCGTTGAAACTTTGAATCGCTCACAAAACTCAACCTGCTTGATCCCCTTAAACATCCGATAAAAGAGAACAATCCTCGCCCCCTTTAACACTTGTGCAAAAAAATATTAATCACATTCCTTCTTGAATTAACGATAGGAATGTGATTTTGATTGCTTCATACTGTTTTAGCTGTTAAACATTATTGAAGTATATATCGCCTATTTATTAGTGTGGTACTACGGTTAATGGTAAATCCTCTGGTCTAGGTCTTCTGCCTTTATTATTAATGTATGCTTCTCCAAGATCAAAGAATCTCTGCATCATATAATCATCCAATTCTTTAGGGGTGATGTTCATGTGGCTCGCAGTGCGTCCCGGAGTTGAATTCACTTTCTTGCAGTAATTTTCAAGTACATCTGGGAAAAGTGAATCTACAACATCGTTCCATGATCCCCAGTTTTCGATAAACGGCCAAAGCTGCTCGTCTACCCATTCTTTGTCTGACTTCAAAAGTGCACCACCGGAAACTTTTTCCAATTCTTCATCATTAATGTAATTTTTGTTCTTTTCGTTCATTTTTTTATCCTCTCCTATTTTATATTGAGTCCATCTCATTTCTATAATATCTGTAGCATTCAGTTATTGATTCAGCTGGTCTGCCAAAGTTTTGATAGAATTTGACCAATGCATTTGCCTTTTTAAGGTCGATTTCAACTCCCTGGAATTTATATCCCCAGTTTCCGAACCAGTTAGCAAAAACAAGTTCAACCCCTGCGGCTTTATATTCTTCGTCTGTATGATCAGAGAAGAAACCACCACCGGATACTTTATCAAGGTCCTTATCTTTAAGGTTTTTTTCGTTTTCGATTTTGTTGTTTTCCGCCATGATTAATATTTTCCTAACATAATTATATACGATACAGGGAAGAGAGCCGGCAGAAAAAAGAGTCATCCGGAAATTACAGGTGGCTTATGCAAATGCAGTATAAATGATAAACTTAAAGTAAGATATTGCTTCTTAAAACAACATCTTTTCTTTTTAAAAGAAAAACGGCTATACACCGTTTTCTTCTTTTAAGTTGTTTTTGACCATTCTTTGTTATATTCTTCAATATCTGCATCATCTGGTTGCGGATATCTGTTGAAGTAACGGTCAAGTTCTTCTTTTTCTTCTTGAGTTTCTTCTAAAACTATCAGTTGCATTTCATTCTCCTGTTAATCCATATTTGATGAAATGATTATATAAATCAATGTATTTAACTTTTAGCTTAGGTATTTCTCATTCATAAATAGCGAATGAAGTCGTGTATTGAGATGCCATCTTCTGTCTGCCAGTAGATCTTTCCATTTATTGCTCTTCCTCTTACAAAATCTCCGGCGCCTGATGGACTCTTGAATACAATATCCTTGATAACAACGTTGTTGCTCAAAGAATCCTTGTGCCTGTCTCTGGATCTTCTGATATTGTTTATATTCGTATATAAGTTGGGATCGATTACCGATCCTTCTTTAAGGATGTACTCATCGCCTTCATCGGTGTTGCGAACTTCCATGATCCCTTTATAAGAATCGCTGAATGGATATAAATAGAAGGTTTCATCACATTTCACTGTGTACTCACCTTTATATATAACTTTCTTTTTCTGTTTTGTTTCTGGTTCTTCTTCATCTGGGCAGTCTATCTCTGCATCGTCAAGCAGCTTACAGAAATCCTTAATCTGTTCTAAGGCATCTTCTGGTTTTATATTATAGAATTCTCTATTGTTTCTGATACGTGTATCCGTTAGCCTTGTTAATGTTCTGTGGATCATTGCTTCCAGTTCGTTAAACTTTTCTGTTTTGATCGTTGCATATACTTCAAAAGGAAGGGGAATCGATGTGTTATCAAGTTCCTTTGATCTCAGGTTAACCGGATTCTTGGTTTTACCGATCTTTATCCAGTCTTCTCTGAATGATGGATTAGTCAATATGTATACGTATCCCATAGCAGCTCCTTTGAATTAATTGTATCAAACCAAGTGTTAGTTATGTTTAATCTATCGTTCGTTGTGAATATGATTGCAGTTTTCTGCGATGTTTCTAAAAGAAAGATACAGTTTTCCTCAATGTGAGTATCAAATAAAAACAAACAGATTAGTATTTCTGTTTGTTTTTCTTTTACATGTAATATGAATCAATATTTCTTCTAAATTTTTTTAAAAATTTGTGGTCAAATTGTGGTCAAAGTGGTCAGAATTTTAGATTTAGCTTTTCAAAAACCCTTTATTTATCGGCTTTTTCAGACTTTTCGCCTTCTCTAGGCTTCATAGTCGGGAAACACAGATGTTATCTTATTCGTTTCGTTTATCTTGTTAAAATGCTTTATTAATAGGCATAATCAATTGTATTAAGGTGTAATAGTTCTTTAAAGATTTCATTTTTAATATTTTTGACACTTTTTTGACACTTTTTTATTTTACAATGAATCATCCCGCTGGTATGTTTCCTTAAAGCTTTTTAATGCTAGTGGTCTTGTGATATTCTTTATTTTGAACTTTCAACTATATATTTTGCTCTTTCATATAATTCATCATACGTTATTATCTCTGGTGACATCATATTCTTTCTAAACAATTCAAACGAACGATATTTATCTAAATTAATTCCGTTTGGTGTATTGAATTGAGATAAATCTCCGATTACTAAGTAAGATTTAGGTTTGATATTAAAAACTTCTTCACCCGTAGGATTTCCCGAGTTATCGTAAAACCTGATTGTATCGTTTAGAGACTTAAGTGCTGATTCACAAGTTATCTGTGCTTGAGAAACCGCCCCCGCCAGTTCATCAGAAGCGCTATATGTTCCAGGTCTATATTCTTGTCTTTTAAGTAGATCAGTATTTGGCTTTTTAATCTCAACAAAACATAAATTCGAAATAACGCCTCTTGTCTTCATAACGCCATCAGCTCTTTTTCCATAATGCGCTATATCGTGACCTTGAATAACTTGTTCTAACTTTTTATCATCTAATCCCGAAAGAAAGACAAAACCTAGTCCATATCCAAAAATCCACTTATTATTTTCAAAGAACTTTTGCCATCTCAATTCGCTAACTGCTTTATTCTCTCTGGAATCGTTAAGTAATTGCTCAAAAACTTTTAATTGCTCTTTTCTGTATGCATAAGCAACTATATCTTGTGTTTTGATATTAGATTCAGCAATCTTGGCAAAAAGTTCCGGATTGTTTGAAACGATTTTTATCGCCTGCTGATCATTAAGATTAAGATGCTCAATATCATCATCTGATAATACTCTATATTTTTCGCTATCAAATTTGATTGTTTGTGTATCTTTTATAAGGCTATACAATTTATTTATTTCATTTCCAATAAATGAATGCCCGTTTTTATGAGGGTTGTCTGTAATTGGAGTGTAGTCTTGTATTGTCAGAACTTTAATTTGTCTATTGTCTTCATAAACTGTGGCTTTAAT
>JAFWKS010000156.1 GCA_017511325.1 Erysipelotrichaceae bacterium | reverse complement strand
GTATAAAATATCACTCCATAAAGATTTACAAAAGTCAGATAGAATTGTCTTAATATACTCGGCTTCATGATTATGTTTCTCCTATAAAAAAACGCAGGAAATGAATCCTGCGATCTATTTTTCTCCTAAGTTGAAATCTACTCTTTCGAGCACGTTCATCTGCGCATCCGGATTTTCCAGAAGACGCTTAGACTGATTCAGGATCGCATCTTCAACGAGGTTTCTGGCCAGACGGCCATTTCCTGAGTTAGGATCGTTCTGAGCCTGAATGAGAGTGAAGTAATCCTGTAAAGGCCTTAAGGCATCTTCAGCAATGACATAGTCCTTGCCTTTGGCGATCGATTTCGCTATAAGCATCAGCTCCTCTCCGGTATAGTCAGAGAATTCGATGATGTTCGCAAAACGCGATTTGAGACCGGAGTTGGCTTCCAGGAATTCTTTCATTTCCTTGGTGTAGCCAGCCAGGATGACGATCAGGTCATCGCGATGGTCTTCCATGGCCTTGACCAATGTATCGATAGCTTCTAAGCCGAAGGAATCATCCTTGCCTCTATACAGTGAATAAGCTTCATCGATAAACAGGACACCGCCCAGTGCGGACTGAATAACCGACATCGTAAGCGGAGCAGTATGGCCGACATACTTGCCGACAAGATCGGCTCTTGTCACTTCAACGAGCTGTCCCTGTTTCAGGATACCGCAGGCTTTCATCATTCTGGATACCAGTCTTGCGATCGTGGTCTTTCCGGTACCAGGATTGCCTGTAAAGATCATATGTTTGGAGATCTCGTTAGTCTTGAGACCTTTCTGTTTTCTGATCTGATTGATCTTGAGCAGATTCTCCAAAGAAAGCAGGTAATTCTTGACATCATCAAGTCCGACGATCTCATCGAGTTCCTTCTGGATCTCTTCTCTTTCCGCTCTTGAATCATCGATGACATCTAGATCGAGAGTCACATCATTGAATGTCAGTTTTATCGTCTCATCGTGTCTGATGGAAGCTTTTGCGATATCATCATATTTCAATGCCACATCGACCATTTCGTTGTAGATCTTCTTGACGGTCGGAGACAAAGAATCGATGCCGTCATTAGGCTCATAGATCGATCTTAAATAATCGTTGATGCTGTGATCGACATCCAGTTCGATCTCCAGCTGGGCCTTGCATCTGTTGACCAGTGATTCCACAAGCTGCTCGATGATCTTGACCAGTGATTCATCATCCAGTTTTTCCGTCTTGACCTTATCTACGATCTTCTCGATAAAAGACTTGCCAAAGACATCCATAAGCTTGGTAGGATTCTTTTCACTCACAAATATCAAGACCTTATCATTGCCGTTGAGACGGTCGATGATATCTCCGGAAAGAGTATTGGTCGCTTCTACCAGCTGGTTATTCTTAAGTGTATAACGCTTATTAAGGACACAGTTTCCTTCCATGACCAGTTCCGAAAGCATCCTGTTGAATATCGGGGAAGCCTCCTCGAAATTCTCGATCAGAACGATCGGATTCTTGCCGGTCAGGGCAACATAGATATCCTGTAAGAACAATACTTCCTGTGAGCTGGACTGATATCTGGACATGTCAAGGACATATACTTCATGAGAAACGCTGAGACCATACTTCTTGAGCAGCTGGCCCATCGTCGTGACCATCTGGTGACGGCCGGTACCATTGCTTCCATAAAGGATGATCGAGTTTCTTATCTTGTTTGGATCGGAACCGATGACATACGGTCTTCTGAAAGCTGTCGCAAGAGCCTTGCAGGCTTCATCCTGACCGATGAT
>JAFWKS010000155.1 GCA_017511325.1 Erysipelotrichaceae bacterium | reverse complement strand
TCGGAATATATATTGAAAGTTCCGATCGTGAACAGGACTTCACCGGTCCTGATCGAAAGTGAATTTATCAGCAGTAAAAAGATCATCATCATGATCATCGGCTTAAATGACTGAACGATCATCTTGATGCCGATCCTGGCAAGGATCAGTCCGATAGCCAAGAAGATCGCGATCACACCGAAAACGATCCATGATTTCGGAATAAAGACAGCTGCGATCATCAGGAAAAAACCGATCAGCTTGGCACGCGGATCAAGTCTGTGCATCAGAGAATCGATAGGAATGTATTTGCCAAAGACCAGGTTCTTCATTTCTTTAACTGCCCCGCTGTTTCTTTGACGATCATTTCAATCGTTCTGGCTTCTTTGGATACTTTGAAACCTTTTTCTATAAGCATGTTTTTGAAGGCGACGATCTGCGGTTCAAGCAGGTCGTATTCTTTCAGCATTTCTCTGTTGGCAAAAAGATCGAGTGTCGGACCATGATATTTGATCTGTCCATGTGATAAGACCACTGTTTCTTCACAATAGTTGTAGACCATTTCATTATCATGAGAGACGATGATAATTGTTTTATTGAATTTTTTATTGAGTGTGACAAACAAGCCGATTATTTCTTTTGCGCCTTTCGGATCAAGACCGGCTGTCGGTTCATCAAGAACGATGATCTTTGGATCACAGGCAAGGATGCCCGCAATAGCTACTCTTCTTCTTTGACCGCCTGAAAGTTCCAAAGGTGAAGTTTCAAACAACGATTCATCGATCTTTACCATATTAAGTGCTTCTTTGGCTCTTTTCATAGCTTCATCCAATGTGAAACCGAAATTAAGCGGTCCAAAAGCGACATCCTTTAATACTGTCTCTTCAAAAAGCTGATATTCCGAAAACTGGAAGACCAGTCCGACGTCTTTTCTCAATGGTTTAAGGAATTTGACCTTCTGATTGGCGACAAGATTGTAGTCCAGGATCTCAAGACTTCCTTCAGTAGGCATAAGCAAAGCATTCAGGTGTTCAACAAGTGTTGATTTACCTGAACCTGTTTCACCAATGATAGCCGTGATGATGCCTTCCTTTATCTCGAGATTTATATCGTCAAGAGCCTTGTGCGCATAAGGCATATCCTTGTCATAGACATAGCTTAGTGATTTGAAGCGGATCGCCATAATTCTTTAACCATTCCTTCCATATCACGAGCTTTAAGCTTGATGTGCTGTTTCTTGAATGCCTCTCTTACCTGTTCGATGAAAGGTACATCCAGATCGATCTGCCTGAGCTTTTCCGCATCCGCGAAGATCTTTTCCGGTTTGTCATGCATAAACAGCCTGCCTTTATTCAAAACGACACAGTCATCAGACTGCAGTACTTCTTCTATATCATGAGTTATTGAGATAATAGTTATCTCGTTTTCTTTATCATCAGCCAGATCATACATCAGCTTTTTGATCTCTTTTTTGCCCTTAGGGTCCAGCATCGAGGTAGCTTCATCAAAAATAATGATATTGGGATGCATAGCCAGAATGCCAGCGATCGCTACGCGCTGCTTCTGTCCGCCCGAAAGATTCTGAGGTTCGTGATCTAGAAAAGCGCTTAAACCGACTTTATTGGCATATTCCTCGATTATCCCTTCCATATCCTCAGATCTGACCCGCTTGTTTTCAAGACCGAAAGCGATATCGTCTTTGACTGTTGAGCCAATGAACTGATTATCCGGATTCTGGAAAACAATGCCCAGTTCTTCGCGGATCTTAAAGAGATTTTCTTCGCAGACTTCAAGACCATCGATAACGATCTTGCCTTCCTTGATCGGTAACAGTCCGGCGATCAGTTTAGCCAGAGTCGATTTGCCTGAACCGTTGTGTCCAATGATCGTCGTATAGGAACCTTTTTCAATATTTAAAGAAATGCCGTCAACGGCCTTCTTTTTTTCGTTATAGGAATAGCTAAGATCCTTAATCTCTATCAAGCTCATATACTTTATGATTATACAACAAAGTCAAAGAAAAACATTGCTAATGCAATGCTATCTTACGATTTAACGCTTCATACGCTTCCTTTAGATCGTCTATATCTTTGACAGTCATTTCCATTGGACACATGCCATCGCCTTTGCGATTGATGATATAATCTGCAAGTTCACCATATTCATAGACGACACCATACTTGTCAAAGATCTCTTTTCCGGATCGTGATAAAACAGCGGCATATACTTCTTTTACTCCTGACAAGCAAAGAAGCATGGCACTGGCCTTGCCGATGATCTTGTCGGCAACACTGAGACCTTTGAAATAATAGATATCTTCATTGAGTCTTTCAATGACCGGTCTTATGCCTGAGTCAAAGGATACATAACCATTGGAAGCTACGATCGAACAGTTTTTTTCGTTTAGAATATCTTTTAAATCCATAAAATAATTATACATTTAATCATAATAAATTTTTTAGATTATAATATGTGTAGATAAGGAGAAAATTAATATGCCATTAGTAACATCCAAAGAAATGTTTAAGAAAGCATATGATGGCGGATATGCCATTGGCGCTTTCAACGTAAACAATATGGAAATCATTCAGGGTATCACTGAAGCTGCAAAAGAATGCAATGCTCCGGTTATCCTCCAGGTTTCCAAAGGTGCAAGAGCTTACGCCAACAGAAC
This sequence comes from Erysipelotrichaceae bacterium, assembly GCA_017511325.1. Next base: position 478 of record JAFWKS010000155.1, on the reverse strand, counting down.
ATACCTTGTTAAGCTGGTCGAAGCAGCCTGCATCGAAACTGGTCTTCCAATCGTCTTACACTTAGACCATGGTGATTCTTTCGAGACCTGCAAGTCATGTATCGATGATGGTTTCACTTCTGTAATGATCGATGCTTCATCAAAACCATTTGAAGAGAACATCGCTATCACTAAGCAGGTAGTTGAATACGCACATGCACATGGTGTCGTCGTTGAAGCTGAATTAGGTACCTTAGCCGGCGTTGAAGATGAAGTTTCTGTTTCAGCAGAAGATTCATCATACACCAGACCTGAAGATGTAGAAGAATTTGTCAGAAGAACAGGCTGTGACTCATTAGCTATCGCTATCGGTACTTCTCATGGTGCCTACAAATTCAAACCTGAACAGTGCACCAGAAATGCCGAAGGCATCCTGGTTCCACCTCCACTAAGATTCGACATTCTTGAAGAAGTTTCCAAGAGACTTCCGGGCTTCCCG
>JAFWKS010000154.1 GCA_017511325.1 Erysipelotrichaceae bacterium | reverse complement strand
TTTGAGAAAGCGTCGGTATCAACACTCATGAGATCATTGGAGAAAAGATCACCCAACGAAGACAAAGATTCAGCCATCGGAGTCATGATCTTTCCGGTAGCTACGCCGATCTGGGCCGCTATCATGTAAGTCAGAAGGTTTTCCATGATCTCGTTGGCGACCTGGGCAGTGTTGGCCAATGCGGTCTCGTTCGTCGTTGTTTCAGTAAGAAGCAGGGATGTGTTTGTCAAAGTGGTTCCATATGTAACGGTATTGTTCGTCATGTCCACAGCATAAGCGATCTTTCCATCTTCAGATCCTTCATCCTTTATGAATCCCTGATCTTTCATGATCCGGGAATAGTAATCCAGGAACATCGCTTTGATGCCCTGTGCAAGTCTTGCGTATTGACTGTCATTAAGGATGTTTATCAGTTCCGACATCTGTGCGATGTCAGGATTTGTTTCCTTCATGACGTTGATCAGATCTTTAACGGCATCCTTGTATGCTTGCGCATCGATCGAATCAGCGATCGCATTAAGATCGTCATTCTTTAGCTGCAGGAATGTGCCTTCACCTTCAATGATCGTCACATGGCTCATTTCATAAGTGGTGATCTTTGATGTCAGCAGCTGCGTATTTACAGCCGTAAGCAAGCCAAGGATAGTAGTGCGATCCGGTGAGTTGTTGATCATGTTGGCGGCATCTTTAGCGGCGCTGAAGACGATATCAGCCATCTGGTCTTCGGAGATCATGTCGAACTTGAAGTCATCTTCCTTTACATTGACCTTGAAGGCATTCTTCAACATGTCTTCATCGACGCTGATCATATCCTGGAAATCGAGCTTCTTTTCATCATCTTCGTTTTCTTCATCGAAGTGCTTGTTGGAGAAGACATCGGTATCCTTGTTTCGAAGCTGTTTTTCAACGATCGATGATCTGCCGCATTCATCTATGACATACTGTGTAAGAGCCTTGCGGTAATTGACACCGGTCGACAAAGCTGAAGAATCATCCTTGGCACACATGATGCCGACGATCTTGAGCTTTAGTGATCTGCTGTATATGTCTTTCATGTATGCTTCATCACCAGACATATCTTCATAGACGTTATACTGAACATTATATTTAAAGACTTTTGGAGCCAGGACGAGTCTCATATCAATATTCATGAGATCAGAGTAGGTGAATTCCTGAGGTTCATTCTCAACGCCTGCCTCTTCACCGGCCATGACATTGGTGATGATGGTCTTTAGTTCTGAAGTATCTCTTAAACCTAAGGAGTATACCAGCAGATCAGAGATCGAATTAGGTTCAGAGAGCACGATGATCATCTCATCGAAATTTTCCGGCCATCTGCCGGCCAATACATCATACTGATCTTTATAGGAATCAATGTCATCATTCATTTCCGCAAAGATCGATCCACCGCCGCTGGAAAAGGCCGAGATCATTGAAGTTGCGGATGAAGAATAGATCGAACTCAGCAATGATGATGGATTGAGCTTGACGATCTTATCAGCTGCATCGATCGTGTAGATGAGTGGCTTGATCGAATAAGTGTAATTGATGTTTGTGACATAGTCTGCATACTCTGCTTCATGTTCCTCAAGATATTTTTTCAATGATCTGAGATCATTTGAACCGATCGATGAGAACATCGTTGTCAGATATTGTCTTTCCCTGACAACATCGCCTTCAGTCTGATTCTCTCTGCGGTCAGCGACCATGGACAGGATCGCTGAAGTCGTATCGGCTGTTTCGGAGTTGATGGTCAGCGGGTAGGAAGATAAAGTGTCTTCCTGTATCTTATCGATATAGTTCTGAAAACCGGTCGAAAGCGACAGGATCAGAGCGATGCCGATGATACCGATCGATCCGGCAAAGGCTGTTAGAAGAGTACGGCCTTTTTTGGTCAGAAGGTTATTGAAAGAAAGTGAAAAAGCTGTCAGATAGGACATGTGGGCTTTCTTGACTTTCTTTGTCTTCTTTTGCAGCGGGATATCAGGAACATTGAAAGGATTGGAATCGGAAATGATCTTTCCGTCTTTCAGATTGACGATCCTGTTGGCATATTCACTGGCCAGTTCAGGGTTGTGCGTCACCATGACGACCAGACGGTCATTGGCGACTTTCTTGAGCAGTTCCATGACCTGGACGGAAGTCTTGGAATCAAGAGCTCCCGTAGGCTCATCAGCCAGAAGGATATCCGGATTGTTTACCAGTGCTCTGGCGATCGCGACTCTTTGCATCTGCCCGCCGGACATCTGGTTAGGTCTCTTGTGAGCCTGATCCTCGAGCCCGACTTCTGCCAAAGCTTTTAAAGCGCGCTGTTTTCTTTCCTTTCCGGAGATGCCTCCGATCGTCAAAGCGAGTTCGACATTGGAAAGGATGCTCTGATGCGGGATCAGATTATAGGACTGGAAAACAAAACCGATCGTATGATTACGGTAGGTATCCCAGTCGCGGTCTTTATAGTTCTTGGTGGAGACGTTGTTTATTATCAGATCGCCTTCATCATATCTGTCCAGACCGCCGATTATGTTTAACAGCGTCGTCTTGCCTGATCCCGAAGGTCCCAGAATGGCTACGAATTCGTTATCTCTTAAATTGAGGGAAACGTTATCGAGAGCCTGCTGTACAAGCGATCCGGTCTTATAAGTTTTGGAAATATTTTTAATTTGAAGCATAAATAGATTTTAGCATTATTGCTGATTTTCTTGTATAAAATGGCTCAATAAAAAAGGGTGTAAACTATTTCGCTTTTTAAAAAGAAAACAGGAATATGACTTATAATATTTAAGTATGAAAAACAAATATAGGAAAGTGGGACTGGATTACGATCTGATCATCGAGAAGTTTCCCAACATCAACGAATATGAAGAGGCGGTCAACGCCTATCTTTCGGATGAATTTTTTAAAGACCTGGAGCTGATGATCGATGAAGAGGATTATGCGATGGCCAAGGATGCGACCAAGGGCCTTTATGTCCTGGCTGGAGAGTTATACATGTTCCCGTTGTATGAGAGACTTTTAGAGATCTATGAAGATCTGGAATATGAAACATATGCCGATCTGAAGTCCCATTATCAGGACATGATCGAAACACATAAACGCATCAGAGGTGTGTTCAATGCGTGACTGCATAGTCGTCGGCGCCGGACATGCCGGAGTTGAAGCAGCGATGTCTTTGGCCCATGCGGGCAAGGACACGGTTTTAGTCACGATCAAGCTCGACCATATCGCCAAGATGCCGTGCAATCCTTCTGTCGGCGGACCGGCGAAAGGAGTCGTTGTTCGCGAGATCGATGCTTTGGGCGGTGTCATGCCTAAAGTTGCCGACAAGACAGCTTTGCAGTTCAAGATGCTCAACACGACCAAAGGTCCGGGCGTCTGGAACATGCGCGTGCAATCCGACAAGCTTGAATACTCGAAGATGATGAAGCAGCTGTGCCTGCATACGGAAAATCTTGAAGTCATTGAAGATATCGTTGAAGAAGTCATCTGTGAAAACAGGAAGTTCAAGGCAGTAAGGCTGCTCAACCACGGTCTGATAGAAGCAAGGGCCTGTATCCTTACGACCGGGACCTATATGGACTCGACCGTCATGATCTCATCTGATACAAGATCCGAAGGTCCGGATGGCGATAAGACGACAAGGAATCTCAGCGAATCATTAAGGAAACTCGGCATCAGTCTTTTCAGACTGAAGACCGGTACTCCACAAAGAGTGTTGACGAGTTCGATCGATTTCTCCAAAACCAAATATGAACCTGGTGCGGACTACTTCCTGCATTTTTCTGAAGAGACAAAAGAAGATGAAGTACGTCCTGCAGATAAACAGATACCATGCTATCTGACATATACGACGCCAAAGACGCTGGAGATAATCAAAGCCAATCTCAACAGATCTTCGATGTATTCGGGCGTTGTCAAAGGCGTCGGACCAAGATACTGCCCGTCGATCGAAGACAAGGTCGTCAGATTTGCGGATAAGGAAAGACATCAGCTGTTTCTTGAGCCTGAATCGCTTTCTCTGGATACGACATACATCCAGGGCTTCTCGACCTCGATGCCTCGTGAAGTACAGGAGGAGATGGTCCACTCTTTGATCGGACTGGAGAATGCCAAGATCATCAAATATGCCTATGCGATCGAATATGATGCGGTGGATCCTTTGCAGGTCAAAGCCAACCTGGAACTAAAGCAGATCGAGAACCTGTTCATCTCGGGACAGATACTTGGCACCTCGGGTTATGAGGAAGCTGCAGGGCTTGGCATCATGGCTGGCATCAATGCCCGCCGAAAGCTTGATGGACAAGAACCGTTTATCTTAAAAAGAGATGAAGCCTATCTCGGTGTCATGATCGATGATCTGATCACCAAAGGTACCAAGGAGCCATATAGGCTGTTGACTTCTAGAGCCGAATATAGACTCTTGCTCAGACACGACAATGCCGATCAGCGTCTATTGAAATACGGCTATGAAAACAAGCTGATCAGCTCAGAAAGATATCAGAGATTCCTCAAGAAGCTTGATGAAATCAAGGATATGAAGGAATATCTCAAGACAAAAAGGATCGAAAAGGAAAGTGGGATCAACGACTATCTGGCTGAACTTGGCTTCAGCAATGAAGAAGGCTCACACAATGCCTATGAACTCCTGCGCCGTCCGGGCGTCAAATTAAGCAGACTTCTTGATCACATCGGTATCGACTACGATGAAAACATCGCCAATCAGGTCGAGATCGAAGTCAAGTATGAAGGCTATATCGAAAAAGAAAAGAAAGAAGCTGAAAGGATGCTGAAGATGGATGCGGTCAAGCTTCCGGATGATATCGATTATCTGAATGTCGACAACCTGGCTTTAGAGGCAAGGCAGAAGCTCGATAAGATCAGACCGTCATCTTTAGGACAGGCTTCCAGGATCTCGGGCATCAACCCGAGCGATATCCAGGTATTGGCCATCTATCTCAAGCAAAATAAACTATAAAAAATCATTCATAACCTATATAATAAAATTAATAACACGGAGGTTTTTAGATAATGAAATATGAAATTATCGGTGGATCTTTCCCTGCAGTAAATGTCAAACTCGACACTGGAGAATCTGTAATCACACAGTCTGGTGCCATGGCTTGGGAAGAACCTACTATTCAGATGGAAACAAATGCTGAAGGTGGCTTGCTGAAGTCCATCGGCAGAATGTTCTCAGGTGCTTCTTTGATGTTTGTAAAACACACTGCTACTCAAGATGATTCAGATATCACTTTCTCTGCATCGTTCCCTGGATCGATCATGGAATTCAAAGTTGATGCTGATCACGAATACTTTGCACAGAAATCCGCATTCCTGGTAGCTGATCCTACAGTAAATATCGATGCTTCAGTAAACAAGAACTTCTGGGCAGGTCTGTTCAGCGGTGAAGGCTTCATCCTGCAGAAATATTCCGGCGAAGGCACGATGCTGACAGAGATCGACGGTTCAGTTGTCGAAGTCGACCTTAAGGAAGGCGAAAGGATCAAAGTTGAGACTGGTCACGTTGCTGTATTTGAATCTAGTGTTGCCTTTGATGTTGAACAGGTATCAGGTTTCAAGAACATCATGTTCGGCGGACAGGGTCTGTTCTTAACTACTCTTACCGGTCCGGGCAGAGTTTGGCTGCAGACTTTAACCGCAAGAGATATGGCTCACAAACTTGATCCGTACATCTCATCTTCATCAAGCGTTTCAAGCGGCAGTTCATCATCTTCATCAAGCAGCTCTAATTAAAGCTGGATCAAAAAATAGTAAGTTTAAAGTAAATGGCAATTGTTTAATTGCCATTTATAAAAGGGAGAAACAGTAAAAATGGAAAACAAGAAAAATGACGTCCTGGTTGTTGTCGATATGCAGAAAGATTTCGTAGACGGTTCATTGGGCACCAGGGAAGCAGTTGAGATCGTTGATAATGTTGCCAAGCTGATCAAAAGCGATAGATTCGACAGTATGATCGTGACTTATGATACTCATGAGAAGAATTATCTGGAAACTCAGGAAGGTCACAATCTGCCGGTAGTTCACTGTGTAAGAAAGAGTGAAGGCTGGATGCTCGATAAAAAGATCCAGGAAGCTCTGGATGAAAACACCACAAAACCTTGTGCCATCGTCACCAAGGTGACTTTTGGCGGAGAGAAAGTCATCGAAGCTTTGGAAGGCATCAGAAAATATGCAGGTGAACCTACTTCGTTTACCTTTGTGGGCCTTTGCACGGATATCTGTGTCATCTCCAACGCCTTGCTGATCAAGGCTTACTATCCGGAAGTTCCGATGTATGTCGTAGAGAATGCAACGGCTGGAGTAACGCCTGAGCTAAAGGATGCCGCGATGAAAGTCATGGCTTCCTGCCAGATCAAGAGCTGCTAGACAGTGAACAGCGAAATAGATATCAGTAATACTGTCTTGAAAACGCAGCGACTGGTCCTGCGACCCTGGCAGAATGAAGATCTTGATGATTTTTATGAGTATGCCTCTGTTGATGGCGTCGGGCAGATGGCCGGATGGCTTCCACACGAAAACAAAGAGGTATCAAAACTTATTCTTAACAGTTTTATGGAAGGAAAGAAGACCTTTGCACTAGAATACAAGGGCAAAGTCATTGGGTCACTGGGCATTGAAAAGTACGACGAAGAAAGATTTCCGGAACTAGAAGGTCTAAGATGCCGGGAGATCGGCTATGTGCTTTCAAAAGATTACTGGGGACAGGGCCTGATGGCAGAAGCGGTAAATACCGTGATCGATTATCTTTTCAATCGGGCAGGTCTTGATGTGATCCTGTGCGGACACTTTCTGTCCAACAGACAGTCTAAAAGAGTTCAGGAAAAGTGCGGATTCAGACACTATGCCTACGGAACATACAAGACGAGGTTTGATACGATCGAAGAAGATGAGATCAATATCCTGAGAAAGGAAGAATGGCTTAAAGTTTAGACTAAGACCTTTATCCGATCAAGCGGTCATTAGACAAATGACCGCTTTATTTCTGTTATTATTTAGATATGATCAGAATGATCGTGTCCGACTGTGATGGCACATTATTGAACAACGATAGCGAGATCGATGAAGAAACTATCCTGGCTGTAAAAAGGTTTCAGGATGCAGGCGGGATTTTCATGTTGGCAACAGGTAGGAACAGATGGGACGCTGCTTATGTGACTGATAAGATCCAGAACTGTGTGCTTAACTGCGATGACGGAGCTGCCCTATTCGATGAAGATGGAAAAGAGCTTATGATCCATAAGATAGGCAAAGACAGGATCAAAGCGATGAATGATCTTTGCATCCATTACGATCTCCCGGTCATATATCACGGCATAAATGGCTCCTGTATCACCTGGGAGTTAAATGATTTTAAAGAAAGAGCGATCAGACAGATCAAAAGTGTCTATACACCGGCGATGGCCGAAGATATCTTTGACTGGGTCTATGGTGGCAGTCATGATCGATACGGTGCGGATATAAGCGATATCATTGAAGAAAACATCATCAGGATGCAGCCGGTGTTTATTCCTGAAAACGATTATGAACTGGTCTGCAGTGAATGCAAGAGGATCTTCAAAGATATGCATATCAATATCGGAAGTTTTTTAAACAACATCGAGATCACTTCAAAAGAATCAGATAAGGGAAAGACCGTTAAAGAGTATTGCAGGCTTAAAGGCATAAAGGAAGATGAGGTGGCCGTAATAGGTGACAGCATCAACGATATCTCAATGTTTAGACTCTTTGAAAACTCCTATTGTGTAAGAAGCGGCCAACTAGAAGCAAAAAAAGCGGCAAAGCACATAATCGACGGCAATGATGAACTGGGAGTTGCCAAACTGATGCATAAGGTCTGTGATAAAAGTGATCAGAATGTATAATAGATAGAAAAAGGCGGTAATCAAATGAAACAGTATTTGGATTTATGCAGATGGGTCTTGGAAAACGGTGAGAAGAGACAGGATCGTACCGGGACCGGAACGATATCAAAATTCGGCTATCAGATGAGAGTGAATCTGGAAGATGGTTTTCCTCTTCTGACGACCAAAAAAGTATTCTACAGGGGCATCTTTGAAGAACTTTTCTGGTTCCTTAAAGGGGAGACCAATATCAGGCCATTGGCTATGAAAAACGTCAAGATCTGGAATGACTGGCCATATGACAAGTATAAGAAATCTGCTGAATATAAGGGTGAGACGATGGAGGAATTCATTCAGAAGATCTGCGATGATGAAGCCTTTGCGGATAAATGGGGCGATCTTGGTCCGGTCTATGGCAAGCAGTGGCGCGACTTTGACGGCAGTGGTGTCGATCAGATCAGCCAGTTGATCGAAAACCTGAAGAAAGACCCGTTCTCAAGAAGACATCTGGTAGTTGCCTTCAATCCGGCTCAGGTCGATCAGATGGCTTTGCCTCCATGTCATGCGTTCTTCCAATTCTATGTTTCTGCCGATGGCAAGAAGCTTTCGTGCCAGCTGTATCAGCGATCAGCCGACCTGTTCTTAGGCGTGCCTTTCAATATCGCTTCATATTCTCTGCTGCTGGCGATGGTCGCCCAGGTCTGCGGCTATCAGCCATACGAATTCATCCACACCTTCGGTGATGCCCACATCTATCTTGATCACCTTGATCAGATCAATGAACAGTTAAGCAGAGAACCTAGACCTCTACCTAAACTGTGGCTCAATCCTGAGATCGACAATATCTTTGATTTCACGATCGATGATGTGAAGATCCTTGATTATGATCCGTGGCCTGCGATCAAAGGAAAGGTATCTGTTTAATGATAAGTTTTTCAGTAGCTATCGACCCCAACAAGGGGATAGGGTATAAGGGAGCTCTGCCATGGCATCTCAAGGATGAGCTGCAGATCTTCAAGAGGAATACTCTGTACAAAAATATCGTCATGGGTCAGACTACCTATGACGGTCTTCCCAACAAGCTGAAGGATCGCTATATCACGGTGATCTCCATCGACCACAGCTACGGACCGGTCGATGTCAAGGTCGAATACGATCTTATTGAGTTCCTCAAAAAACACGAGAAAGATGAAACGGAATACATCATCTGCGGCGGAGCCTCGATATATCGCCAGTCTTATCCATACTGCAAAAAGGCCTATGTTTCCTTTGTGAAGAAGGAATATGAGGTAGATACAAGGTTTGACTGTTTCGATCTTAATGACTGGGAGATAACCTTTGAAGAAGACCATCCTGATTTTATCTACCGCGAACTGATCAGAAAGGAATGACAGCTGTTTCTTATTCAAACGACATTCAAATCGCCCTGGATTTTCAGGGCTTTTTTATTGCCATGAAAGAAGAAAATGAAACGGGTTTTTGATGAGAGGATTTTTATACAGACAAGCGCATCAGGAATAGGTTAGTATTGGCTAACCATGACTTGGCAATGATATAATTTTGTTGATAAAACGACACTTTTTTAGTGTGTTTATATGTTTATCAATAAATATGGAAGGGGATAAATAATGGCGCGTTTACAAGAAGCTGCTGTTAAGCAGATCAATGAGATCTGCGATCGTTACAAAGACGAGACAACTCCGCTGATGATGATCCTTTCGGATATCCAGAAGGAATATGGCTACATTCCTCTGGAGGTCCAGGAGATCGTATCAGAGAAAACAGGGATCTCTGTTGCGGAGATCTACGGAGTCGTTACTTTTTATTCATTTTTCTCACTTAAACCTAAAGGCAAGAACGTTGTCGGCTGCTGCTTAGGTACAGCCTGCTACGTCAAAGGAGCTCAGCAGGTCATCGATAAGTTCTCGGAGATCCTTGGTATCAAGCCGGGCGAGACCAGTGAAGACGGTCTGTTCACTCTTGATGCGCTCAGATGCATCGGTGCCTGCGGTATTGCCCCGGCAGTACAGATCAACGGAACCGTCTATCCAAAGATGAGCGTTGACAAGGTCCCTGCTCTGATCGAACAGTACAAGAACGGAGGTAATGCGTAATGTCTGAAATGATCCGTTCATTTGAAGAACTCTCCAAGAAGCAGGAAATATGTACCAAATGTCTTGATGACAAGTATAAAGGTCTGGATGATAAAAGGCATATCGTTCTGTGTGGCGGTACCGGATGTCTTTCTTCTCACTCAGCAGAGATCAGAGAAAAATTCTCTGCAATAATCGAAAAGGAAGGTCTTTCTGACAAGGTTACTGTAAATCAGGTCGGCTGTTTCGGTTTCTGTTCTCAGGGACCGTTCGTCAAGATCTATCCGGAAGATACTTTATACCGCATGGTCTCTTTGAACGATGTTGAAGAGATCATTGAAAAGGACATCAAGAACAACGAGATCGTTGATCGTCTTCTGTATGTCGACCCGCGCACAAAGGAAAAGGTCGCAAAACAGGATGATATAGAATTCTATAAGAAACAGATGCGAATCGCTCTGCATGGCTGCGGCGCGATCGATCCTGAAAACATCGATGAAGCTTTAGGTGCAGGCGCATTCGTCGGCCTGGCCAGAGCGTTGAAGATGGACCGCAAGGCTGTGATCCAGGAAGTATTGGATTCCGGTCTGCGCGGACGTGGCGGTGCCGGTTTCCCGACTGGCAGAAAGTGGTCTTTCGTTCCTGATGTAGAAGGACCTAAGTAT
>JAFWKS010000153.1 GCA_017511325.1 Erysipelotrichaceae bacterium | reverse complement strand
GTGGCTGAGATGATCGCTGAAATAACGGATGCGGATCTATTTGAGATATTGCCAATGGATGATCATTACCCGATTACTTACAGCGAGCTGACCGATGTCGCGAAGAAAGAACAAAATGAAAAAGCTCGTCCTGAATATTCAAAAGAAGTTTTAGATCTGAAACGATATGACGTGATCTTTATAGGAGCTCCGGTATGGTGGGGCGACTGGCCGATGATCATGTATACATTCTTTGAGAACAACGCCTTGTCTTTAGCAGGCAAAACGCTGGTACCTTTTTCTACACATGAAGGGTCAGGATTGTCAGGTTTTGACAAAAAACTTTCTGATGTCTGCCCTGAAAGCGATGTAGCTAAAGGTCTGGCGATGCGTGGCAACGATGCCCAAAACAGACAGGACAATGTAAAAGAATCGATAGAGAACTGGATCAAAGAATTGGGTTATTGATAAAAACGGTTATAGAAAGAAAAGGCTTTGAGGGATCACCCCCAAAGCCTATTTTTTAACTATGAGCGCTGTCGTAAAGTTTCTGTATTTCTTTAGGAAGATGATCCGGCAGCATCTTATTCAGACGGTCTTCATTTCCATCTTTGATCGCTGTCTCATAATACCAGCATTTGAATTTCAGCATGTCCATAGTTTTCTGAAGCTGTTTAAGTTCTTCTTCAACAGCTTCTTTTCTTTTCTCGAAGAGTTCTTTTCTTTTTGAGAAAGTAGAAGGTCCTTCTGTGCACCATTTCATGAACTGCTTGATATCCTTGATCTCAAGACCGGAAGCTTTCAGACAGTCGATGACCCTTATGGCTTCAACTTCTTTTTCAGAAAATTTGCGGATGCCTGATCTCCTTTCCATTTCAGGAAAAAGACCTTCCTTATCGTAATAGCGAAGAGTCGAGATGGGAATATTGAACATTTCTGATATCTGACCGATAGTATACATAAAAAAAACTCCTTGTGCGAAAATATCTTGACCTAAAGTCAGGTTTATGTATTACAGTATTATTGTAATTGATTTATGAAGATAAAACAACGGATACAAAGGAGTGAAAAATGATGAAGACAGAAAAACTGTTATTAACAGAAGAATGGGATAAGACATTCGCAAAGAGTGATAAAGTCGATCACAAGAAGGTGACCTTTATCAATCATTTCGGGATCAGTCTTGCAGCGGATATGTATACGCCTAAACATTATGAAGGAAAGCTTCCTGCGATTGCTGTGGCCGGACCTTTTGGTGCCTGCAAGGAACAGTCTTCAGGTCTCTATGCTCAGGCTATGGCTGAAAGAGGTTTTCTGACGATCGCCTTTGATCCATCGTTTACCGGAGAATCGGGCGGCTATCCAAGAGCTATGCATTCACCTGACATCAATGTGGAAGACTTTCAGGCTGCTGTTGACTATTTGAGCGTACAGGATAATATAGATCCTGAAAGGATCGCCATCATCGGTATTTGCGGCTGGGGAGGCATGGCTCTTCAGACGGCCTGTGTGGATACCAGGATAAAGGCGACCATCACATCGACGATGTATGATATGTCAAGGATCGCCGGAAACGGGTACTTCGATTCCGATGACAATAAAAACGCCAGAAAGGCTGCAAGGCAGGCGATAAACAGACAGCGGACTGAGGACTACAGGAACGGTGAATACAAACGTTTAGGCGGTGTTGTCGATCCGCTACCGGAAGATGCACCATTCTTCATCGAAGACTACCACGACTACTACAAGAGCGAAAGAGGCTATCATCCGCGTTCCTTGAATTCAAATGACGGCTGGAATGCCACAGCTGGAACTTCATTGATGAATACCCGCCTGTTCACTTATGCAGGAGAGATCGACAGCGCAGTTTTAATGATCCATGGTGAGAAAGCCCATTCCTGCTATATGAGCAAAGATGCCTTTAAATTATTGAAGGGTGACAACAAAGAACTGCTGATCATACCTGACGCTGTTCATACCGATCTCTATGACGGAGGAAAAGGAGATTATATTCCATTTGATAAAATAGAATCATTCTTAAGGACATATTTGAAATGAAATACAGGATCAACAGAAAAACAAAAGACAGGATATCGGAAATAGGCATCGGTTCTTCCTACATGTATGAAGCAGGGATGGAAGAAGCTATCAAAGCTTTAAGGAAAGCAGTGGAAGGCGGGATCAACTATTTTGATCTGGCCGCCGGACATGGCGACAGTTTTGAGATCTATGGTGAAGCCTTGCACGAATATAGAGACAGGATCTTTTATCAGATCCATTTCGGTGCCGATTACACC
>JAFWKS010000007.1 GCA_017511325.1 Erysipelotrichaceae bacterium | reverse complement strand
GGATGACGCCAAGAAGCAGCTCGATGAGGCCCACATCCAGATCATAGCCTATGAGGCGCAGCTCAATACTCTTGATGCCCTGGTAAGGTCCTTGCAGTCGGCCATTGAAGCAGATATGGGAGTCTTCAATGAGATCCATGACTTTACAGCCGATATCGAGACAGATATCGACCATTTCCTGGAACTGCTTGGCCTCAACGGCCACTATCCGGTATCGGGAACGATGGAATATCTCTACAGTGAATACAACAGTGCCAGTGCCCAATACCGTTCAGTCAAAGGACAGCTGAACTACGCCAAAAGCCAGTATGAGGAAGGACTGAAGAAATACGAGGAATCCCTGGTCAAATACGAAAAGGAGATAGCCGAAGGTGAACAGCAGCTCAAACTGGCCAGAGCCCAGCTCAACGATCTTCCTAAATCACAGTGGATAATCCTTGACAGAGATCTTGTCTATCAGCTGATCATGTATAAGAACAACTGCGAACAGATGGAATCCATCGGCATCTACATGCCTGTCATGTTTTTCCTGGTAGCTGCTCTGGTCTGCCTGACCACCATGAAAAGACTTGTCGATGAACAAAGAGGCCAGATCGGTGTCTATGTTGCCCTGGGCTATTCCAATGTACAGATCATCGGCAAATACGTATCCTATGCCCTGCTGGCTTCGCTGACAGGCGGCATTATCGGCACAATCGTCGGACAGGCCCTGTTCCCGACCATTATCTATAATACCTGGAGGATGGCTTATCTTCTTCCTGAAATCGCAATCTCTTTCCCGATCAGGAACGCCCTCCTTTCTATCGGCTCTTTTGCGCTGCTGATGAGCGGTATCACCGCTTATGTCGTCCACAATAACGTCAAGGACACTCCGGCTTCTTTAATGCGTCCTGTCGCTCCTAAGAAAGTCAAGGAAATATTCCTTGAAAAGATCCCTTTCCTGTGGAATGCTTTATCCTTCACCTCAAAGATCACTGCCAGAAACATCTTCAGATACAAGTCCCGCTTCCTGATGACTGTTGCCGGTATTGCCGGATGCTGCGGCTTGCTGATCATGGGCTTTGGCATTAAGGATTCTATCAGTGACGTATTGACCATTCAGAACAAGGAGATCTTTATAAGCGATTATTCAGTCACTCTGCAGAATTCGGATTATGTAGAGGCTGCAATCGACAAGCTGAATGATAATCTCAATGTCGAAAGAGCTACACCTTATGCCACCTATGTAACCAGAGTCTACCTTGATGGTGAAGAGGCTACCGCCAGCATGATCGTAGCTGATCAGAAGGAATCGCAGTTTATTTTCAATCTACGTCAGACCGATAAGAAAACTCCTATCAAGCTGGGCCTTGACGGAATAGTGGTTTCTGAAAAATTTGCCATAAATCACAATCTGAAAGAAGGCGATACGATTACCATCGAATCCGCAAACAGGATAAAGGCCGATGTCACCATCAGCAAGATCTGTGAGATGTATTTCCAGCATTACTTTTTCATGTCTGAAGATCTCTATGAGAATACTTTTGATGAAGAGATATCAAAGAACAAGATCTCGATCAAAGTACTCGATGATTACAATCTGACTTCCGAAATAAACAGTCTCAACGGTTTCTCTTCCATGACCAGTACAAGTGTGACTATGGAAAGATTCGGCGCACTGATCGGAGCCTTTAACCTGATCATCGTCGTTATCATTCTGGTTGCCGGTTCACTGGCCTTTGTGGTCATCATCAATCTGACGCAGGTCAATATCTCTGAAAGGATCAGAGAGATCGCCACCTTGAAGGTCCTTGGTTTTACCGACAGAGAAGTAAATACGTATATATTTAAGGAAATAATGCTGCTGTCTTTGATCGGCTGCATAGTCGGAATTCCGATCGGCATCGTTGAACATAAATTTATCATGTCTGTCATCAATCTGGAAATGATAATGTATGGCGATCAGATCAAACTGATGTCTTATGTTTATTCAATACTCATTACGATCGTATTCACCATTATAGTCCTGATGTTTATGAGAAAACCGCTCAAAGAAATAGACATGGTCGAATCTCTCAAGAGCGTTGAATGATTTGTTAGAAAGAAGGCTGTTAAAAAATGAAAAACGGAGCTTATCCATATTATGAAATGCCTGAAATCAAGACCTTAAGGGAACTGGTAGATTATGGCAAGAAAAAAAGAGGAGATGAACCTTTTC
>JAFWKS010000152.1 GCA_017511325.1 Erysipelotrichaceae bacterium | reverse complement strand
TATCAAGTTAGCTTTGATAGAAACCACAATAGTGGTTCAAATCCGAGAACAATAACTGTAACTAATGGTACTCCATACGGAGAACTTCCATCGATAACAAGAAGTGGTTATGTTTTTTTAGGTTGGTTTACTGGAAAAACAGGAGGAACCAAGATCGATGCTGATACTGTAGTTGATCTTTCCGAAGATCAGACTCTTCATGCACACTGGGCAGAAAGTATTACGGTAACATTTAATGGAAACAGAGGTAATACTCCTTCTCCTAGAACGAAGGAAGTAGTAAACGGCCTTCCATATGGAGAATTGGCAACTACGAGCAGAAATGGTTACACTTTCTTGGGCTGGTACACCCAAGAATCAGGAGGAACCAAGATCGAAGCCGATACTATAGTCAATCGTGATAGAAATCATTCTCTATATGCACATTGGGGTCGTAATTATACCGTTTCATTCGATATTAATTACGAAGGAGGAATAAATCCGCCATCAATTACGGTAGCGAACACACTGCCTTATGGAAAACTTCCAGAAGTAACAAGAGAAGGATATGCTTTCTTAGGATGGTATACTACACGCTCGACGGGCGGAAATAAGATCGAAGAAAAAACTATTGTTGACATTCAAGGAAACAGGACTCTTTACGCAAGGTGGGAGATCGAAAATTATACGATTACAGAAAATCCTAACGGCGGCCAGATCGGAGAAAGTTCAGAATCTAAAGTCATCGATTATACAGTTAACTCAAAAAGTATAACTTTAGATACTCCTCAGTGGACTGGATATACTTTCTTAGGCTGGACAGGGACAGGCCTGGACGTAGCTACGTTAGAAGTAACGATTCCTGCTGGTTCAACAGGTGATAGAGAATACATGGCGCAATGGTCAAAGGATGTTTATGATATTTCTTATACTCTTGGCGAGGGCGCTTTACTCCCTGAAGGATCAACCAACCCTGAAAAATATTCCGTAGATTCAGAAGAAATCGCCTTGGTCAATCCTGTCAAGGAAGGCTACACATTTGCCGGCTGGACAGGGACAGGCCTCGATGATGCTTCGTTGAAAGTAACGATTCCTACAGGTTCAACTGGCGATAGAAACTATGTAGCAACCTGGACTGCTAACAAATATAAAATTACATTTAACTCTAACGGTGGAAGTGTTCCTGTTCCTGCTGAAAAAGAAGTCACTTATGATCAGAAATATGGTGATTTAGCCGTCACTGAAAGAGATAACTATAATTTTGTCGGATGGTTTACAGAAGCCGAAGATGGAACACAGATAACCGAAAACACCGATGTTAAAATCACATCTGATCAGATATTGTATGCACATTGGTTAGGAGAAGAAGTTGAGGTCTCTTTTGACATCAATTACACTGGTGGTCAGGACCCTGCTTCAAAAATCGTTAACTATGGCTCTTCATATGGAGAGTTACCAAACCCTACCAGAGATGGTTACGGATTTGCCGGTTGGTATAGATCTCGTACATATAAAGTAAGTTCAACTACAATAGTCGATGATCTTAATGACCATACATTGGTTGCACGTTGGACAGCAGATACTTATACTGTGACATTTGACCGCAACGACGGAGACACGCCTTCTACAGTTGATTCAAAGATCGTCAGATATGGCCGAAGGTATGGCGATTTACCTACTGTTGCAAGAGAAGGTTATACTTTTGAGGGCTGGTATACAGACGAAAAAGAAGGAACTCGTGTTACACGAATGACCAGAGTAGAGATCACATCTAACCAGACTCTTTATGCTCATTGGACAGCCAACACTTATACAGTGACATTTGACAGCAACGGTGGAAACACACCTTCTTCTAGAAGGAAGACCGTCACATATGATGCAAAATATGGTGATTTAGCAACTGTAACAAGAGATGGCTATGAATTTGCCGGATGGTATACAGATCGAAGAGACGGAACGCCGGTAACATCCGAGACAATAGTTAAGATCAAATCCAACCAGACCCTTTATGCCCACTGGACAGCTAAAACTTATACTGTTACTTTTAACGGCAATAATGGATCTAATCCTAATCCTGCTTCAAAACCAGTCACATATGATCGCGGGTATGGTGAATTAGCCGTCACTGAAAGAGATAACTATAATTTTGTCGGATGGTATACTGCAGCCGAAGGTGGAACACAGATAACTGAAAGAACCACCGTTAAAATCACATCTGATCAGACTTTATATGCACATTGGTTAGGAGTAGAAGTTGAGGTCTCTTTTGACATCAATTATGAAGGTGGCCAAAATCCATCTTCAAAAACTGTCAACTATGATTCCGCATACGGAAGACTGCCTAGAGTTTATAGAACTGGTTATACTTTCGATGGCTGGTATGATGCAGAAACCGGAGGCAATAGAGTAACAAGGAATACAATTGTAAGACAAACCGGAAAGCACACACTATATGCTCACTGGACAGCTGAGACCTATACAGTAAAGTTTGACAGCAACGGCGGAAGCAGACCTCGCCCTCGCAGAAAAACTGTTACGTATGATTCAGCATATGGAACTTTACCAACCGTTACAAGAGATGGTTATACATTTGATGGCTGGTATTTCGAATCAGGTGGAGTGAGATTTGAAGTTAAACCAGAAGATATAGTAGGTATTGATAATGATCATACATTGAAAGCATATTGGACGGCCAATACCTATACTGTTACATTCAACAGCAACGGTGGCAGCGATCCTGATCCTGTTTCAAAACAAGTTATTTATGATCAGACCTACGGAAGATTACCATCTGTTACAAGAAAAGGCTATGAATTCGATGGCTGGTATACAAAGGAAACCGGTGGAGATCGTATAAGAAGAAGAAGCACTGTAAAAATTACAGAAAACCAGACTCTTTATGCGCACTGGGATGCAATTAGGTATCCGATCCATTATAACAACATCAGTGAAGCTTCCGTTACCAATCCATTCAGATACACAATTGAAGATTCATTCACACTGAATAATCCTGTAAGATCTGGATATGACTTCATTGGCTGGACTGGTTCAAACGGAGAAGTACCGCAATTAACAGTCACGATTGCTGAGGGAACTACCGGCGAACTGATCTTCAATGCCAACTGGAGCAAGATCGAATATGATAATGTTTCTTCTACAGGTGCCGAACATACAAAAGGCGTAGATGGCAACGCGTCATTTACTTTCAAGAGAAACGTCAATGATGATGAAAAAGTTGTTATTGAAGGCGGTGCTCTTGTAAGCAGGACATTCGCCAGCTTTGTCGCAGCTGATAGAGTAGTCAGAATTGACGGCAATCAGATCGACGAAAGCAAGTTTGTTGCATCTTCAGGCAGTTTGATCATCGAATTGAAGAAAGATTATCTTGATTCTCTGTCAATCGGTGAACATACATTGTCTGTAGATTTCCTGGATGGTGATGCATTGTTCACAGCAACTGTAAAACTGATCGTCAAACTTAAACCGGCAGATACGCCATCATTTGTCGCACCGACAACGGGTGTTCACAATGACGGCAGCGGTCTTATGAGGTCATTGTCAATGTTTGCTTTAGTTGCCTTAGGTGTAACGATCAAGATGAGAAATAAAGTCGGCAAAGATTACTGGGATGATTTCAAGTAAAAGCTGACTGCAAAGAAGTAAAATAAGAAGACCGGGATCACCGGTCTTCTGCTTTTTCTATAACAATTGCCTGATAAGGTTTCATGGTAACTGTCTGCTTTTCCTTGCCAAGCTCTTCATAGTTGTTCAACAGGAGCTTGCCGTTTAGTGTCCATTCAGGCAGTTCGTATTTGATAGTCTTGTTTGTAAAGTTTCCAAGGATGAATAATTTGTTGTCCCTGCTGTAGGCGACAATTTTTTTATTGTTGTGATCATATTCGATCGTCTTGCCTTCAATGGCAGCATGGTTATTTTTCTTGATATCCAAAAGTCTCTGATAGAAACGGTAGATCGATCTTTCTGCTTCAAGGTCTTTCTTGACATTTATCTCCTTGAAGTTTCTGTTTACGCATTGCCAGGTGCGATGGCCGATATTGAAGCCCCCGTTTACAGTATCATTCCATTGCATCGGTACTCTGGCATGATCTCTGGCGCCGTATTTAACGAAACTGAAGGCCAGTTTTTTAGGCATGCCATATTTGGTTAAAAGATCATAGATGAAGTGCGAAACAGGATCCTTCATGTCTCTGATATCATTGAAGTTGGCATTAGTCATGCCGATCTCTTCGCCCATATAGATGAATGGCGTGCCAAATCCCATGAAAGTTATCGTTGCCAGCATCGTCGCTGCTTCATAGCGATATTTCGGATCAAGACCGAAACGGCTGACACTTCTAGGATTGTCGTGATTTTCCAACACCAGCGTATTCCAGCTGTTATCGTAGTTTTCATTTTGCGGTCCGAATAGGCCATCCTTGAATTCCAGGATGTTGAATCTCTTTTTAAAGAACTTTGCCCCGGCAATATTATCGGAATTGAGGTGGGCAAAATTGAAGATCGCATCCAGTTCGTTGTTTCCTTCTTTGACATATTCTCTGGCGGCTTCCTTGCTCGGATTGTATGATTCGCCGACAGTGAAGATATCATAGAGAGAGAATGATTTCTCGTTGAGTTCTTTGAGGAATTCATGCATCCTTGGACCATCAACGAAATATCTCGAGCCTTTCTGGAAATCCTTTGAAGTATCGTCTTTAAGCGGATAGACTTTGGAAAACATATTGAAGACATCGAACCTGAATCCGTCTACGCCTTTATCCAGCCAGAAGTTGAGGATCTTGATGATCTCTTCTCTGACTTTAGGATTTTCCCAGTTAAGATCGGCCTGTTCCTTGCAGAAAAGATGCAGATAGAATTCATCGCTGTCATTTATTCTTTCCCAGGCTGAGCCGGTAAAAGTTGATGACCAGTTGGTAGGCGGAAGAAGCTTCTTGCCCTTTCTTTTGCCTTTTTGGATGATGTAGTAATCGCGATATTCACTATCAGGTGAGCTGACGGCTTTTTTAAACCATTCATGTTCTATGGAAGTATGATTTATAACCATGTCCATGATCACTTTTAGATTTCTTTTGTGGCATTCTTCAAGCAATCTGTCAAAATCAGCCATCGTGCCGAATTTTTCATCTATATCAAGATAATCAGCCACATCATAGCCATAGTCATAATCCGGTGATTTATATAAAGGGGAGAACCAGATCGCAGTTGCCCCTAGATCTTTGATGTAGTCAAGTCGGGAGATGATGCCTTCGATATCGCCCCAGCCATCATTGTCAGAATCCATAAAACTGAAAGGATAAACCTGATATACTACCGCATTCTTATACCATCTTGTTTTCATATTATTTACCTAGTCCTGTCAGTTATATTATAGCTTTAATGCGGAAATAATAAGGATGATATAATTTTTTAAAGAAGATATGGGGAGAAAGATTGGTATGAAAGTTAATGATGTTATACATGGTTTTAAAGTGATCAATGTCAGACATGCTGAAGAAATCAAAGCGGATCTGTATGAAATGATCCACGAGAAGACCAATGCCAGAACGATCTGGCTTAAAAGAGATGATGAAAACAAGACTTTTTCAATAGGCTTCAAGACGACACCGGTCGATGATACAGGTGTGTTCCATATCCTGGAACATTCAGTTTTAAACGGATCAAAAAGATACCCGGTCAGAGAGCCGTTCGTAGATCTTCTTAAGGGGTCATTACAGACTTTTTTGAACGCGATGACTTATCCGGATAAGACGGTCTATCCGGTAAGCTCCAGAAACGACAAGGACTTCATCAATCTGATGAGAGTCTATCTTGATGCGGTATTCAATCCTCTGGCGATACAGAATCCAAACGTCTTCTATCAGGAAGGCTGGCATTATGAACT
>JAFWKS010000151.1 GCA_017511325.1 Erysipelotrichaceae bacterium | reverse complement strand
CTTTCATCAAGGCCATAGATCGTCTGATAAGAAGCGACCAGACCGATCTCTCCTTCAGTCTTCATTTCCCTGAACTTTCTGACCCCCAGTGCGGAAGCAAACATGACGTTGTAGGATCCGCGTATCACCTCGAGTATGTTTCGGTGACAAGGAGGATAATTGCCTGACATGTAACCGGAGAAGATGAACCATTTCGGCTCATTGAACGTTGACCAGAAACGGACTTTGCCATTGAAATGCCGGAAAACAGTCTCACAGTATTTTTCAAAATGGTAAGCTGTTTCGATGTTCTGCCAGCCGCCGATGTCTTCCAGATACTGCGGAAGATCCCAGTGATAGATCGTCACAAACGGCTCGATATGATAACGGTGACAGGTATCGATCAAAGTGTCATAGAAAGCCAGACCCTTCTCGTTGACATTCCCCTCAAGATCACGGATGATCCTTGGCCAGGACAAAGAGAAACGATAAGCATTCTGACCGCCTTCTGCCATCATGCGGATGTCTTCTTCGTAGTGATGATAATGATCGGAAGCAACATCACCGTTTTCCAATCCGTTCTCATGAAGGTAACGATCCCACATGGACTCCGCTTTTTCATCAAGATCCCATGCGCCTTCACACTGGTAGGAAGCCGTCGCACTTCCCCAAAGCATTTTTCTCTTCATAAACGCATCATATCCTTTCTTCTGTTTACAGCCGTTTCTGCTTCTTCACCACATGGTGAATCAGTAGGATCTCCGAACGATGCAGGCACCGTTGGAATCGGCGACCTTTTTGTACCACTGATAAGATTTTTTAGGACGGCGCTCCAATTTCGGATCATTGAAATCGATCGCGACCAGACCATATCGTTTTTCACAGCCGTTTTTCCAGGAATACAGGTCGAAAGTCGACCAGGCAAAATAGCCTCTGACATCGGCGCCGTCATCGACAGCATTCATGATCGCATTGATGTGATCATTCATGAAACTGATCCGGTAGTCGTCTTCGACATACCCGGAAACATCTTCATACATTCCGACACCGTTTTCGGTAATATACATCGGCAATCCATAGCGTTCCTGCGCTCTTAACAGACCGTCATAAAGACCTTTCGGGTAGATCTCGGTATCCCATTCGGTATATTCGGAATTGGGATCCTTGATCTGCTCGAACCAGCCCTTCAATATCGTTTTGGAAGTGCCTTTGGCTGCCTTCCCCTTGTTGTTGATGATGAGCGTCGTCTCTCCTTCCGTATAAGGCTTTATCAGGGCACGTGAATAATAGTTCAAGCCTAAAAAATCCACTCTCGCCTTTCGGATCTGCTGCAGGTCCTCTTCTTTCATGAAAGAAAGATCGATGCCTTTTTCAGATAAGGCGTCCAGCAGATCTTCGGGGATCTCGCCTTTAGCCGCTACATCAAGGACCCAGTTATTGCAATAATTATCGGCATAACGCATAGCCTTTAAAGTCTCCGGACGATCATCGACGCCATCGACAGGCGTATAAGAATGAACGATGCCGATCTTCCCTTCGATCTGTTTTTCTCTGAACAGATTCACCGCCATCGCATGTGCCAGCATGATATGGTAAGCACCGACCGTCGTTTCCTGAGCGTTATGATGGCCGGGGCAGTAATTGCCGATCAGATAGCCGTTGAAAATGGTCCATCGCGGTTCATTGAACGTTGTCCAGTATTTAACTTTTCCACTAAATTCCTTGAAACAGACTTCGGCAAAATGCAGATAAGCATCGCAAGTCTTACGATTGAGCCATCCACCTTCATCCTCCAGATACTGAGGAAGATCCCAATGATACAACGTCACAAACGGTTCCACGTTATATTTCAGGCAGGTATCGATCACCCTGTGATAGAAATCAAGGCCTTTCGGATTGATCGTCCCATCGATATCGGAAATAATCCTTGGCCAGGACAAAGAAAAACGAAAAGCATTCTGTCCGCCTTCGGAAAGCATCCGTATATCCTCTTCATAATGATGGTAAAAATCGGAAGCGACATCTCCGTTTTCCAGTTCGTTCTCATGAAGATACCGGTCCCAGTTAGATTCCGCTTTATCATCGAGATCCCAGGCACCTTCACTCTGATAAGAAGCCGTTGCGCTTCCCCATAAAAAATGATCATTAAGAGCCATATTTCCGTTCTCCTTATACAATGATTTTAAAAAACGGAAGGATCCCTTCCGTGTCCGGAAATGCACCATTTGGTGAAATTCAAAATCGACCGTTCAAGCAAAAACTGAGATAATTTTCTTATTCATGAGAGAATAAGGATAAAAGCAGCATGGATGAATTCACCAAAAGACAATATCAGATCATTCAGATCCTCAACAGAGAGAAACAGACGATCAATTCTTCTTTTCTTTGTGCCGAACTGAAAGTTTCCAAACGGACTCTGATCAAAGATATCGCCGCCATCAATCGGGAAAAAGACTATATCCTCTCCAGCAAGCGGGGTTATCGTCTCAATCCGGAATATCTCGACACCATCCACAGATGGAATACCTTGCAGCAGGAAGAAGACGATTCCTACGAACTGCTCAAACTGCTTCTCATCAGCAAGAAACCGTTAAGCATCCAGACACTGTCAGACCGGCTGAATCTGTCCGATTCCGCCATACAGAAAACGGCGCGAAAATACAACGAATGGCTGAAAAACTATGACGTACAGATCCTCCGAAAAGACGGAGCTTTATCCCTTATGACGGATGAAAGAGGCCGCAGGCAGCTGGTCGCCAGGATCGTGCATCGCAAATCAAAGGATTTCTTTTCTGATTTTTCCAATCTTCAGGATTATTTTCCTGATCTTGCCATTGAAGATGCCCTTTCGATCATCAACCGGACTTTGAACGATCACGGCTATCGGATCAACGAATACTACATCATCAATTTCTATCTGAATCTGTTTGCGATCCTTTCCTACAGCGAATATCACAAAGGAGTCCGTGAACATACAGATGATCCGCCTGTGCAGTATGACGAAGAAAAGATCGCTGCGCAGATCGTCGATTCGATTGAAAGATCCTGCTTCCTGATCTACCAGGAGAAAGATCAGGTCATCAGCAGCATCGCCCAAGTCCTCTATGGCTTCATCGATCACGACGACAGTGCAGCCATCCTTTCTGCTTCCCATCTTCCCGATGGCTTTGTTTCCGATATCCGGGAGATCATAGAAAAAGTGCTGGCAGAACGCCATCTGGAAATCAATTATGAGAGCTTTCTGAATGTTTTCTGCCTGCATCTCAATAAGATGATCGAGCGTTGCAAACACTCCGCCAGCTTCACTCCGTCTGGTCTCTCCATCAAGCAAACCAATCCTTACGTCTATGATGTTGCCGTCGGGATCGCCGGAGAATTATCCGAAAAATATTCCATAAGTATTCCTGACAGTGAGATCAACCTGATCGCCATCCACATAGGCTATGCGATCGAACAGAGTGAAAACTACAACGAAAAAGCCGAGGTCATCATCGTTTCTGACAATTACCACGGCATTGCTGATAAGATCGTCGAACAGATCCGCCTGATCTACGACAATCAGGTCATCATTCAGAACATCTATCCTTCCCTACAGGAAGTTCCTTTCAATGAATTATCACGCTGTTTCGTGATATCGACGATGCCAAGCGAAGCCGGAAATCCGGACATCTGTTTCGTTTCTCCCTTCTTTACTCTGGAAGATCAGAAAAAGATGTCCGAAAAGATGCTGCGCTACACGGAGATCCTCAGAAGAAAAGAATTCTCCCGCATGTTCTATGAATACGTCACCTACGATTCCTTTCTTGTCATCGATAAGAAGATCGATAAATATCAGGCGATCCACACATTGTGCGAGATGGCTCTCAAGGACGGGATCGTCAATCCCGATTTCGAACAGCACGTATTAGCGAGAGAAAGCCTTTCTTCCACTGCCTTCTACAATAAATTTGCAATACCTCACAGCGACGTACAAGAAGCAAAAAAGACCAAACTTTACATCATGGTCGATCCTGCAGGCGTCGATTGGGACGACCAGAAAGCTTATATCGTTTTTTTAATCGTGATCGATCAGAATGCCAGCAAGGAATTCCGCAAACTCTATAACACAATCATCGAAACACTCTATTCCGGTGAGATCGACCAGAATATCAACAAGATCGGAAACGCCAATGATTTTATCCGCTTCATCGTCAATAAATGATCACTGAATCATATAATTTAAAGCAAAAACGAATACACTGTCGTTAGCTGTTTTTAAAGCGGGCAAACGTGAACGGATTGTCCTGAGTAATAGTTTTGTGGCATTCCTAACAGATAAAGCGCTTTGGCTTGTACATGATGATACTCTTGTATTCACTCAAAGAAGCGTGATTGATCAGTTTGATCCTGCCATGACCATGTAAGATCAATACACCATGACAATACGGACACTCTTTTAAGGAACTTTTCAGTTCCAGGTAGTAGTAGGCAACATTATCCCTGAACACCGTATCAAGTGATTGGATATCGCTTTCCTTAATGTTCGACAGGAAATGACAGTGTATTTCTTTCTCGTTAGGGCTGCTTTCTGATTGTAGGAGCTTCTGAGACGATTCTTATCGGTTTATTCTTTATGTGATTCAACTATGACTTGACAGACCTTTTATCTATGCAATTATAAACAACGAAACAGGATTGCCGGTGTTTGCCGGAATAACAGCTAAAATATAGTAATTCCTCGTCTTCTAAAAGGGCGAGGTTTTAATATGTCCTGCTTGCTGCTTCCTTGTTTCTTCAAGGTTTATAATTAAGGCATGAACGAAAGAAGATATTCCCTTGTAATTACTGCCGGCTATGATAATCGCCGTTGGAGGGTTCGCCTTTTCCCTCAAAACAAAGAGGAACGGAATAATTTCATGCTTCATGAGGTGCAAGGACCTTTAAAAGAAGCAAGCTGGATTCATCCAGGACTCAAAGCCAAAGGTATTTCGACCTATATCAACGCCGATGATTTCTGCCTTAACCTTGACCCGAATATTATTGCAAAAAACGAAAAAGGAAATGATGTAGCAATTGCGGGTAACGTTTTGCTTTTAAGCAATAAAAACGGCAAACCTGAAGGGCTTACCGCCGAGGAAATCAATGATATTGTTTCTTCTTATTATCCGGAACTGAACAGAATCGATGCCTGCCTATGTTACAACGAACTTGCAGGAAAACTTGATTCAGGAAAACAACTGAAGAACATTGAAAAAGATCGTCTTTAATTATTGAAGTTTTACAACAGAATCGTCATTGTTGGTCAAACAGATCTCGTAGACGATTCTTTTTTTACCAGTCTTATGCTCTGGCTATCTATTGTCGAGCCGCTTATCAACTCCCAGTTCAATGATGTCTTTCACCCATTGCTCTAGTTGCTTATGGGTAAGGGTTGCTGTATAGAAATGGTAATTACGATCGTCTATGTAGCCTTTGCCAATTTTATAGTCTACCGGGAACTTGTCGGCATAATCTTTTGATCGGCACACAGTTATATACGTGCCGTCTGCTACCTTGACATTGCATATACGCGCATTTCCGATCTTGATCGAATATCCCCTGCTCTTCTTTTCTTCGACGCTGATACCGTCAATATTTAATTCAAGTGCCATATTAACCTTTTTCGTTTTATCGTACGTTGCCCCATTGCCTGCCGTAATGATATTCCCGGTATCTTTTTGCTTCATCTTCGTGTTCGGTCAACCAAACGGCAATATTCTCAAGATCTGAACCTTCCAGGTCTACAGATGGATGATCACTCAGGTAGGCATCTGCTGCTTCTTTATCTTCTTTCAGCCATTCTCTGATCTCATCAACGTTGTTATAAAGATTAGTGAATAGGTTCAATACTGCCATCCTCCTTGATTAAAGACACATTAAATTCATAACCATTTTCCCTGCAGATATTCACCCATTCTTTTAACAAGGGAAAATCCTTTTTTGCAAACACAGTTGTTGTGCTTTTCCCTTTGATTGTATGTGTCAGCTGAAAGCCTTTAATCTGATTTAAATCTATTGTCATATTCTTTTCCCTTCTTCTTTTCAAAGATCTATCTCAATCAATTCGTCAAAATTTAACATGTTCCCGTTTACACTAATATACCTTTTTTCTTTTGAAAGTTTTGTGATAGAACCAGACAGCGTTCGGATTTTATAGTCTTTGAAATATTTGATCGTTATGCTGTCCCCTGCCCCTATGTGATTATTATAAACTATATTTTATTTCAAGTTGTGTATTTTTTTTGGACAGGGCTCCTTGCTGAAAACAAAAAAAGGAAGCCATCGGCTTCCTCTTGAGCTATTCGATCATGATGCGGTTAGGATGTTCGACTTCCTTCTGCTCCTCTTTCTTAGGAATGTTCAGCGTCAGCACACCGCCTTCATACTTGCCGTGGATCTCATCGACCGTCAATGTATCACCGACATAGAAGGATCTCGACATGGAACCGGAATACCTCTCCTGGCGGATGATCTTGCCGGCTTTGTTCTTTTCATCTTCCTCATTTCCCTTTACGGCAGTGATGGTCAGATAACCGTCGTTGAGTTCAACATTGATATCTTCCTTTCTGAATCCCGGAAGATCGATCTCCAGATCATAGTGATCTTCGTGTTCCTTGACATCTGTCAGCATTTCCCTGTTGGCACGTTTGCCATACAGCTTATGGTTCAACGCATTCATTTCCTTTTCCAGACCGAAGTCATCGAACCAGTCATCGAATAAGTTTCTCTTGAATAATTCAGGCATTAACATAGTACATTTACCTCCTTTACTTTCTCATTGTTCATATTGAATGAACTATGTATGTCAGTAAGGGAATGGAGGGTTTGGATTCTACGTTATCCTTAGGATCTTCTCTTATTCTCTTTACAATTATGTTATAGCTCCATCATTTAGCACTGTCAAGCGTTGAGTGCTAAATTCAGCACTCATTCAGCACTCCGATGATTACAGACAAAAAACGCCGTCAGCTTGCTGCTAACTGCTTTCTGTTTTGCTTATTTAAGGCACAGGATGAAAGGAGTTCCGGAGCCTGCGCCTTTTATGTGAGCTACCCAAGGCTAAAGCACTTGGGCTTCCTGGATCACAGGCAATGCACTTATGGCTGAAGAACATGCTTCAGCCACAGAGGCGCTGACCTCCTCAGGACTCTTGGTTCTACGCTCCGTAGAAATCTGTTTAAGCGCTTTATCCAGTATGGATTGAGCGCTTTTTATATCTCTTGAAGGATGATGATAGCCGCAATGCGGGCAATCATAATCCCTTTTGGATAAAGGATGTTTGTTCAGACATCCGCACACCGGACATATCTGAGTGCTTGGAAAGCTTCTGTCTATGACAAAGGTCTTTGAACTTTTCTTAAGTTCCGCTTTGATAAGACCCATGGCACTATTCTGAACCTGCTTTCCAAATAACCCTGAATGCCAGTTATGTATCATTTCATCCTGAATAGCTATGAAATCATAACTGTTCAGGATATTGTGAACGATTTTGTTTGCTTTGTCTTTGCGCTGACGATAAAGATGCTCATACAACTTTCTTAACTGAGCGATGCGTTTCAAATTGTTTTTTGAGTGCTTTCTTTCGTTTGTGATCCAGGACCGGTTGATCTTCTTTGAAAGCTTCTTCGTTTTCTTTGATTCCTTAACAGATACATCGGCAGGATCTGAACCATCGGAGAAGTTAAGGTTGTGTTCTATGCCGAAATCGATGCCGACCTGTCTGCCTGTTGATGGTTCTTTCTTTTTCGGAACATAACAGGTCACATAGAAATAAAGACCAGAAGCTTTTCTGACCATCCTGGCGTTGCATATTTCGGCATCTGACGGGATCTGCTTGAGCCCTCTCACATATAAAGATTTCTGAATGTTCTGAACTTTGATCCTGTTGCCGGCAAAGTCTATATCATAGGTGACGCCATACTGCTTGAGATCGATAGAATTGCAGAACGATTTATATCTGAGTTTACCGATCTTGTCGCCTTTCTTTTTATGAGAAGAAAGAGATCGGATCTCACTGTTGACCTGTTTAATAACAGACTGTTTCATCTGGGAACCGATATAAGAAAGTTTTCTGGTTTCTGTTTCATCGCCAATCTTAACAGGGACGGTCTTAAAGTTTCCCTTGCAGCTGTCCTTGTCGGCAATATAAGCGTTTCTGATCCACTTGGCTTCTCTGAAGATGCCGTTGATG
>JAFWKS010000150.1 GCA_017511325.1 Erysipelotrichaceae bacterium | reverse complement strand
GATGACTTACTCCGGGCGGATCTTCTATATAATCTCCGTTCTTATACTTTCTGATACATTCCAGTTTGAAGTCTTTTGAATACTTCATAAATAAAAAGTGAACCTCCTTTAAGTTGGTCCAACTTTAGGGGTTCACTTCATGTCAAGGGACAGTTTTTTATTTTTGATTCTATTATTCACATTAAAATACCTTTGACATGCTAATATTGTCTTATATGAAACAGATACTTGCAAAGATCAAGAATATCATTTCGAAAATCATGGACAAGGTCATAGAATCGATCGTTCCGACAATGCCGATAATGATCGGCGTCGGAATGCTCAAAGTAGCATTGATCGTGGTCGGACCACTGGTATTGAAAATCCTGGCCTATGATTCTGACACCTATATTGTGCTTTCATTTGTCGCTGATGCCGGCTATTACTTTATGCCGATATACATTGCGGTTTCGGCTGCTGATGCTTTCAAGACCAATCGTTTTCTGGCGGCATTATGCGGAGCGATGCTCTTATCCCCTGCTTTCGTTTCTTTGATCGAAGCAGGTAAAACCCTTTCCGTTTTCGGTATACCAATAACTTCCACTACTTATGGCAATCAGGTCATTTCTTCGATCATCATAATCTGGATCATGTCTTATGTGGTGAAGTTTCTGGAAAAACATATCAGTGAACATCTCAAGCCGATCCTTGTGCCATTGCTGACGATCATTGTGATGGTTCCTGTCTCTTTCTGCCTTGTCGGTCCGATCGGTGTATGGGTCGGTGACGGCCTGGTAAAACTGATCATGGCCTTGAAAGACCTTGGTCCGATCGGAAACGGCATCATGTGCGCGATCATACCTTATATCACTATTGCCGGTCTAGGCGGAGCCAACCTTTCAGCCATGCTGCTGCTGGCATCAACAGGGGTTGATCCGATCCTGTTTTTCGCCAATGTCCTGTACAACAATATCCTGGGTTTCGTAACACTGGCCCTATACTTCAAAGATAAAAAGAGCGAGACGCTTGCGGCGGCGATCACTGCTGCTTTAGGCGGAACCAGTGAACCGGCAATCTTTGGTATCGTGATGAAAGATATCAAAGCCTTGCTTTCATTAAGCGCCGGAGGCTTCATTGGCGGGCTCTATGCCGGTCTTAAAGGTGTCAAATCCTACGCTATGGCCTCATTTGGGACCTTTGGCATATTGACGACCATCGGTCCTGATTCTTCGATCATCGATGCAGCTGTAGCCATGGTGCTAGGCTGCGCAAGCGGTTTTATCTTCTGTTATCTGACTCACCGTCAAAAAAAGACAGCTCAGTGAGCTGTCTTCTAGTATTTAGAACCAAATCTTTCCAAAAGCCTCTTCATGGCTTCTTCTTCAGAGATCTCCTTCTCGACCGGTTTTTCCTGTTTCCCCTTATGGTAAGGCCGGTTGTGAGCTTTCTTGAGAGATCTTTCTTTTTTCATCTCATCTCTTCTGGCGAGTTCATCCAACGGCAGCAAAGATAACTGAACACGCTGTTTTGTTTCATCAACATCATAGACATAGACTTTGACGATGTCGGAAACAGATACAACTTCGCTTGGATGATTGATCCTGTTCATCGACATTCTGGAGATGTGGACTAAGCCGTCATCATGAAGTCCGATATCTACGAAAGCACCGAAGTCGACGACGTTTCTGACTGTGCCTGATAATTCATCACCCTTCTTGAGATCTTTGAGTTCCAGGACATTCGACTTGAGTATCGCTCCATCAAACTGATCACGGTAGTCTCTTAAAGGCGCCTTGATGCATTCCTTGATGTCGTTAAGTGTATATTCATCTGCAGAGAGCTTTTTGATCTCTTCTTCATTGAAAGTTATATTAGGATCACCAAGCTTGGTGATTCCTGAAACTTTCATGATCTGTTTTGCGAGGTCATATGATTCAGGATGGATATTTGTCGCATCCAGAGGTTCATCGCCATCGATGATCCTCAAGAATCCGGCACACTGTTCAAAAGCCTTGGCGCCCAGTTTCTTGACTTTAAGCAGCTGCTGTCTGTTCGTGAACTTGCCGTTTTCATTACGGTAATTGATGATCTCAGCAGCGATGCCTTTGTTTAGACCAGAGATATGCTGCAGCAGTTCGATCGAAGCAGTATTTGCATCAGCACCTACTCTGTTTACGACTTTCATGATCGCTTCATCCAGCCTTTCGTTTAAAGCCTTTTCCGGCAGATCATGCTGATACTGTCCGACACCGATCGATTTAGGATCGATCTTTATCAATTCTGCCAAAGGATCAAGCAGTCTTCTGCCGATCGATACGGCTGATCTTTCTTCAACAGCCAGATCAGGAAATTCTTTTCTGGCTTCTTCCTGTGCTGACCAGACAGAAGCTCCGGCTTCCGATACAATTGCATATTCGACGGGCAAGCCGTTTTCCTTGATCAGTTCAGCAACCAGTTTTTCCGATTCTCTTGAAGCTGTGCCGTTGCCGATAGCTACGATCTTGACTTTATATTTATTGATCAGATCAAGAAGCTTCTTCTTGCTCTTATCGATCTCACCGTCTTTTCTAAACGGATAGACCTTATCTACTGTCAGCATCTTTCCTGTTTCATCAAGAACTGCGAGCTTGCAGCCGTTGTAGTAGCCAGGATCAAACCCCAATACAACTCTTCCTTTTAAAGGAGCCTGTGAAAGCAGTTTTTCAAGATTGAGCGAGAACACTTCGATCGAAGTGTTATGAGCTTTCTCAGAAAGATCGCTTCTGATCTCGTTTTCGATTGAAGGCATCAGCAATCTGTCGATACCGTCATCGATCGCATCAATGAGATAAGATTCAAGATTGCTCTGTTTGTCTTTGATGTATGATTCATGAGCCAGCTGTTTTATATGTTCAAGATCATAGGACATGGAAACTGTTATGACCTTTTCTTTTTCGGCACGGTCTATAGCCATTACTCTGTGATCAGCGATATTGGTGATCTTTTCAGAGTATTCATAATACATCTCATAGACTTTCTTTTCATCGACTGCATCCTTCTTGATCGCCGTATTGATGGCTCCGCTCTTGACGATAAGATCCTTGAATTTCCATCTCAGGTTGGCGTTATCGGAAACATTCTCCGCAACGATATCCTTGGCACCCTGGATAGCTTCATTAACATCCTTGACATTCTCATTGATGTATTTTTCTGCTTCCTTTTCAAGATCGCCGTTCTCCGGTAAAGACAAGAGATAGACGCTTAAAGGTTCCAGACCGTTCTTGATCGCAATACCGGCTCTGGTCTTCTTCTTCTGCTTGTATGGCTTATAGAGATCTTCGACCTGAGACAGTTTAGTACATTCATTGATCTGTTTTCTGAGTTCTTCAGTAAGCTTGCCCTGAGTTTCAATCAGGTTGATGACGCTCTCTTTTCTTTCGGCCAGATTCAGCTCATATTTATACTGTTTCTCAATAAACAGGATAGCCTCTTCATCAAGAGCTCCGGTAGCTTCCTTACGATATCTGGCAATAAAAGGAACTGTATCCCCTTCTTCCAGCATCTTCAGGACTGTTTCTACCTGTTTAACTGAGATCTTAAGTTCATCAGCTATATTTTTAATAATGTTTTCATTCATATTCAGAACACCTCACAATGATTGATTTTACCATTTTACTTACTTATTTCCAAATATTGAGATAAGCGATGTCGCTTATAGAGCGACCAATGATATCCATAAATCTATGATAATTAAAGCGGAATAATAAAAACGGAGGAAAGCCCAATGAAAATCGATGAAAAAAACTTATAGAATACCTTGAAGATCATCTTGGAGAAAACACCAGGACTATCGAGCTGATCAAGAAATGCGGCGATGATATAGAAAAAGATGATCTTCATATGGATCTTAAAACTGATAGCGAGATAAGAAGGATCGCTGCTAAAAACGGATACAGATTCAACAGCGCTCATCATGAAAATGATGAGATCGGTATGCCCTGGGCCATTGATTTCTATATCGAAGACAGTGATATTGAAAGAGATATCAGGCGTATAAACGAAGCCGTTCAACGGAAAATGAAAAAAGTGCTTATCGTTTCAGAATATGGCATATATGACGATAATAATGAAGATCTTACAGGATTCCGTTTAAGCATCCCCTGGCAGATCAAGAAACTTTACGATGAACTGAACGATGAGATAAGCTTACTGGAAAGCTTTGGAATGATGATCGATTAGTCCTGTATTCATGCAGGTTATTATGATTGATCTATGGCATTCAAAAAGGTATCAAAGCGATACCTTTTGTCTTTATTGATCCAGATCCTCTTCCATCAAAGCTATGACATTGCGGATCTTCTTGAGAGTTATATTGGCTTTCTCAATCTTCATCATAGTGCGATATTTCTCTTCATCAGGATACATCTTGGCCTTCAGATAGGCATTGTAGAATCTTCCAAATGCTTCAAATTCCGATACATCGACATATGGTCTTTCTTCAACGAGTTCATTTTTAAGGGTATGAAGATAGATCTTATAATACTCGCCATTGTCGAACCACTCATTGAAGATACTTAGACCATAGCTGCGGTTCTGCAAGTTTACTTCACGTTTGACCTCTCTTACCAAAACAAAGGAATTTATCACCAGAATGAACATAAAGAAGACGATCAGCACTCTCACGAATCTTGACATCATACTATTCTTCATTGTTCAGCCTCCTGGTCGCCAGTACTACAAGTTCAGCTGAGCTTGATCCTTCTATGGACGCGATATCTTCATCTGTAAACTTAAAGAACGTCTTGAGTACTAGTTCATATTCATCGTCAATTTCCTGCACATAGCGCTTGAATCTATCCTTTTCGATGCGCTTTACAGAGTACTTATGTTCATCCTGATAATCCTTGATGGCCTCACAGGCTTTTACTAAAGGATCGGTATAATACTCGGCATCATAGCGAAAATCGCTCATGTAATCGAGGATCCTGGTATAGTTCGAACAAAGATTGAAAAGCGGATAGTAATCAGGAAAATCAGAGTAGCGAAGATCATAATGTTCCATGAATTCATAAAGTTCAGCATATTTTCTTTCTTCAAGATATTCATCAAGTTTGGCATTGATCTCTTCGATCGAATACTTCTGAACATTTATTTTCTCCGCGAATTCATAAGCTGCGCCATGCAACGGAAGCATGACGATATTGGCCAAAAGGATGATCACCAGAACGATGAGCGGACCATAAGATCTTCTTGAACGGAATACTTCTTCGCTGACTTCCTTCTGAGCATTGCGGTAGGTCTTCTCAAGTGATTTGAGTTTCCTGATATGTTC
>JAFWKS010000149.1 GCA_017511325.1 Erysipelotrichaceae bacterium | reverse complement strand
GATCTCTTCGGACACAGAGATCATCTGGAGACGGTCGGCGGAGGTTTGGAAGAGGGAGAATATCTTGACGACGCGATCGCAAGAGAAGCCAAAGAAGAGACGGGACTTCAATGTGAAGATGTCCAGCTTCTGGGTTCGATCTATGATGCCTATAATCTGATAAAAAGGATCACTTTTTCCACCTTCTTTTACTGCAGAGTAGATACATCATCATTCACAAAGATGCACAGGACTATGGAAGAAGAGATCCTGATCAGTGAAGTGGTATGGCTCGATCAAGATGAAGTTATTGATTGGCTGAGCAATCATCATGAAAACAAGGTCGACCGCCTTGTTCAACAAAGAGACCTCATGGCTCTTAAGTACTACCTGGAGCAATGCGATGCATAAGAAGTATTTCTTTTTTGATATAGATGGAACATTGGCGTATGGAAAACCGGGGCAAAGGATCCCCCCGGAATCTGCCAAATACACAGTCAGGAAACTGCAGGAAAATGGACACTTTGTCGCTGTAGCTACCGGCAGGAGCTATCCTACTTCGATCGAATTCCTCAATGAACTGGGCCTTCACAACATGGTCTGTGATGGCGGCAACGGAATCGTCATCGATGATGAATTGCTGGAAGTAAAACCACTCGATAAGGAAAAATGTGTCAGACTGATCAATGAATGCAGGGAAAAGAAGATCCCCTGGGCCTTTTCTTACAGGATCGAGAAGACCAGATACAGTGACAGCGAAAAGTTCAAGGAAGCTACCGGCTTTTATGATATGGATGTAAGAGTCATTGAAGATCTTGATCCCAATGATTATGAAGAGATATACAAGGTCTATGTGGCAGGCGAAGAAAGCGAACTGGAGACTTTGAAAGAGCTGCCGCATTGCCGCTACCATGATTCCTATTTCTTTGTGGAACCTACACAGAAAGAAAAAGGCATCTACAGGATGATGGAATATCTGAAAGCTCCTCTGGAAGATGTAGTCGTCTTTGGCGATGGACTTAACGATCTGAGCATGTTTAAAGATGAATGGACTTCTATCGCTATGGGCGATGGTGCTGAAGAACTTAAAGAAAAAGCCGACTACGTGACAGACAGTGCCAAAAACGACGGCATATACAAAGCCTGTATAAAATTCGGCTGGATCGAAGAATGAAAAAATATTTTGTCACAAGTGATGTACACAGTTTCTATGAACAGATGATGACTGCTTTAAATGAAGCGGGATTTGATCGCGAAAACAAAGATCATGTTTTTGTGAGCTGCGGTGATCTGTTTGACAGAGGACCGGACGGGATAAAGTGTCTGAGGTTTGTGAACGAACTTGAAGACGACAGGAAGATCCTGATCAGAGGAAACCATGAAGATCTTCTGGAAGAACTGCTTAGCAGGGGAAGATTTGAATGGTATGACCTGCATAACCGCACCGATGATACGATCAGACAGTTTTCAGTTCTGCTGGAAGAAAAAGACCTGCCCCTCTTTAACAAGTGCAGGAAGCTCAGGGAAAATGAAGAGCTTAAAAAATACTATGAGAAACTGCAGTATTTTTATGAAGCAGATGAATACATCTTCCTTCATGGCTATATCCCTGTCATAAACAACGGCATATTCCCTGAATATGATCCAAACTGGCGGCAGGCATCTGACAAGGTGTTTGAGGAAGCGGCGTGGCTCAATGGTTACGAGATGTGGCAGCGGGGCATCAAAGAAGAAGGAAAGACGATCGTCTGCGGACATATCCATACAAGCTACGGTCATCATAATCTTCACCATGATGGAGAAGAGTTCGGTGATATGATGAAGACCGGCATCTTCTATGATGATGGCATCATCGGCCTTGATGCCTGCACAGCCTACTCAGGAAAAGTCAATGTGCTGGTATTGGAGTTCTGATGATGGAGAAGATGAACAGAAAACATTTGCTGATGATCATCGCCATGGCCGGGATGGTCGGCTGTTCGGTAGGTCTAACGCAGAATGTGGCAGGAGTCTTTTTCGATCCGATCGCTTCATCGCTTGATAGCGGAAGAGGCCCCGTTTCTTTTTCACTGACGATCTATGTGATCTTCAGCGCCATAGGATCGCTGTTTTTTAAAAAGATAGCTGGTCGCTTTGGGGCTGAACTCACAGTCAAGACAGGGGCATTATTACTGTTTAGCGGAACACTGATGCTCGGTCTGGCAAATGATCTGATCAGCCTATATCTTTTCAACATCATCAGAGGAATAGGCGGCGGGCTCATACACCTGGTCACAGCTTCGATGTTTATAAATAACTGGTTTGAAAAAAGAAACGGCCTGATGACATCGCTCGTCATGGCTTTTTCCGGTTTTGCCGGAGCGATCTTTTCACCACTTCTTTCTCATCTTATAGACAGTTATGGCTGGAAGATGGCCTATATATTCAATGCTTTGGCGATGCTGATACTGCTGATACCGGTCATGTTTCTTAAAATAACCTATCATCCTCAGGATCACGGTCTCTTGCCTTATGGACAGGGTATGGAAGAGGTGAAACAGGATCAGGAAGATGATGGAGGCAAGGAGGATCCGCTTAATGATCTCTTACTGATGATCTATGGCATCATCGGCGGCTATGCTACCTGTGTACCGCAGTTTTTCCCGGGACATGCAGGTGTGCTAAATTACAGCGCTTCCTTTGGTTCGCTGCTGCTTTCTTTGTCGATGATCACCAATATCATTTCTAAAGTCATCCTTGGCTCACTGACAGATAAGATCGGTTCAAGGAAGGCCGTCATGATCACCTCGACGATCGTTTTGATAGGAGCGATCATGATGTATAAGAATATCCTTCTTTATGTTGCGGCCTTGCTGTATGGCTTCTGTTATGCCGGAGCAACGGTCGGTCTGACCAGCATCTGCCGGCAGCAGTATTCAAAGAAAGAGTATCTGATCAAATATCCGATCCTCTCCTTTATCTCGACAGTCGCCAATGCCGCAGGTTCACCATTGGTCGGATCTATTTATGATGTCAGACATTCATACAGCCTCGCTTTTATCATCTGCATAATCATGATGATCGTGATGCTGATAGTCTTATACCTGCTTGAAAGGAGAAAATGCAGATGAAACTATTTATTGCTTCAGATATCCACGGCGATGCCTTGTGCTGTGAGAAGATGCTTGAAAGATTCAAGGAAGAAAAGGCCGACAGGATGCTGCTGTTAGGCGACATACTATACCATGGGCCAAGAAACGATCTGCCTTCCGGGTATGAACCGAAGAAGGTCATCACTCTTCTTAACGAATACAAGGATATCATCTTTGCGGTGAGGGGCAATTGCGATGGCGAGGTCGATCAGATGGTTCTGGATTTTCCGATACTAAATGAGTATATCCCGTTTTATATCGATGGTATTAGCTTTATCGCTACCCATGGTCATATATACAATGCCGATAAACCGGTAGCCAAAGCAGAGAAGATCTACCTCTGCGGTCATACGCACATCCCGGCCAAGGAAGATCACAACGGGATCATGTATCTTAATCCCGGTTCGATCGCTTTGCCTAAAAACAATACAAAATATTCCTACATGATATATGAGGATAATAGATTCAGCTGGAAAGATCTTGATTCCAAAGAAGAATACATGGAATACAGATTATAGTTTTTTAACTCTGAATATAAATAGAAAGCCTGAGGATATTATATGAAGAAGATAATAAGTCTGTTAGTAATCATTTTAATTTTATTGACTGGTTGTCAGAAACAGGAAGCAAAGCAGAGCGAGGACATCTATATCGTCTTTACCTCTGATGTTCACTGCGGTGTCGATGAAAATTTCACTTTTGCCTCACTCAAGGCATACGTCAATGAACTTGAAAGCAAGCACAACGATGTCCTTCTGGTCGACTGCGGGGACTTTTTGCAGGGCGGCACATTAGGCTCTTTGTCCAAGGGAGAATATGTCATTGAATTGATGAATGAGATGGGTTATGATCTTGTGACCTATGGAAATCATGAATTCGACTATGGCATGGAGCAGCTTTCAAAACTCATTAAAGAGATGGATTTTGAAACGGTCGCTTCAAACGTTGCCTATACCGGTACAAAAGAGAATGTTTTTAAGGATGTTCCTGAATACATCATCAAGGAGATAAACGGAATAAAGATCGGTTTTATCGGTATCCTGACGCCGCAGTCTCTCACTTCATCAACACCTGTTTTCTTCAAGGAAAACGATGAATTTGTTTACGACTTCTACTCAAAAAATGAAGGCCGGGATCTCTTTGAAAAAGTACAGGGTGTCGTTGATGAAGTCAGGAAACAAGGCGCGAAGTATGTCATCGCCTTATCGCATCTTGGTTCCGATGATAAATCAGGTCCATATAATTCGATCGCGCTTGTTGCCAACACGGCCGGCATCGATGTCATACTTGATGGGCATTCGCATTCGATCATTGTTGAAAACAAATATCCAAACAAGAATGGTGAGGATGTGATACTTTCTTCAGTCGGTACAAAACTTGAAGAAGTCGGAACGCTGATCATCGATACTGAGGGCAATATGACGACCTTGCATATGGCTGAATACGCCAACAAGGATCAGGAAATGGAAAACGAAGTTGCGGCTGTATATGCCCGGATCAATGATATCCTGACTCAGCCTTTAGGGACTAACGAATATCCTTTGTATGTCAATGATGATGAAGGGATCAGGATGGTGCGAAGCAGAGAGACCAACTGCGGTGATTTCGTCGCTGATGCCTATCGCTATGTAATGGGTACCCAGATAGCCGCGATCAACTCCGGCGGTGTCAGGGCAAATGTTCCGGAAGGCGTCATTACCTATAATGATCTGTTTGCTATAACGCCGTTCCAGAACCATGTCGCAAGCGTCTATGCGACAGGTCAGCAGATCCTTGATGACCTGGAAGTTGGATGTCGCAAAACTGAAAAGTTATACAAGTTTGATGGAAATGCCGTAGGAGAAAATGGCGGTTTCCGTCAGGTCTCAGGTCTAAGATTCACGATCGATACATCAATTGAATCAGCGGTCATCATGGATGAAAACAACATCTTTGCAGGCTTCAGTTCAGATGCAAGAAGGATAAAGGATGTCTATGTTCTTGAAGGCGATGAATATGTACCACTAGAAAAGGATAAGATCTATACTGTTGCTTCAACTGACTATGTCTTGTTCGGATCGGGTGACGGAAACTCTATATACAGCACTTCAGAACCGATCGTCGCATCAGGTATGAGCGATGTCGAAGCATTGAAACAATACTTCAGTGAAGTTGGTATCGGCGAACAATATAAGACCATTCAGGATCGCATAATCATAAAATAAGCGATCCTATTCGATCAAAGATATTTTAATTAAAAAACCATAAAAAAACGGCACAGGTTATCTGTGCCGTGATCATTCTATCTGCTGAGCTTGCCGCCTAGTTTGGTGTAGATCTCATCGATCTCCGCATCGTTG
>JAFWKS010000148.1 GCA_017511325.1 Erysipelotrichaceae bacterium | reverse complement strand
GGAACACCGCATATGAACCAAGCCGGAGTTCCTGTCTGTAGCCTTCTTTTTTCAGGATGTCGCCGATCGAAACAAGGCCCGGCAGAAAAGTGTCTTCCTTGCCATAGGCATCAGCTCCCAGATCGACCTTGACGATCATGCCGGAAGTCTGGGCGGTCATCGCCGCTGCTGTCCAGGTCGTTCCCGGCAAAGACAGAGCACCACCAATGGAATCAGTATTGGAAAAATAAAGGTTTTCTTCAGCCAGCTGCTTCAGTTCCGGAATGCAGGAACCAGGGATCTCCAGGCCTGTATCTTCATCGGCATAACTGCTTTCCATCGATTCCAGGAATATGTAGATCAGATTGCGTTTTTCTTTCGGAAAATGCAGGATCGATGGATCAGCTTTGACATAGTTGTCCTGAATGAAGTCGGACTCCGTAACCGTATTTTTCATAAAATGGAAAGCATCGACATGAAGACCAAGCAGAAAAAGAGCGACGATCAGAAACGATACCGCATAAGGTAATAGGTTTTTTCTGCTGGCATAGCGCCAGTAAAGAAACAGCAGAAAAAGTGTCAGTAAAAGCGGCAGGACGATCAGCCAGAGGATCGCGCTGCCTAAAAGCGATGGCTGCATGCCTTCAGTCGGCGCTTTCAATTGAAAAAGGACCTCATCGAGGTGGATCTGGGCATATTCATGATTAAGCCACAGTGTCAGACAAAGGATGAAGTCCGCCAGCAGCAGGATGATCATCGTGATCTTATATTTCCGGAAAAAAGTTTTCAGATCCATGTTCCAACCTATTCAATACTTTTTTAGAATATCACCAAAAACACGTCACTTGCCTATCAATTTTTATCGCCTGAAACATCAGGCACTTCAAACTGCTGAATTTTAAAAGATCTAAAGCTTATAAAAAACATAAAACCAACGCAAAATTTTTCGTTTGTTTTACGTTTTATTACGAATATGCTTTCAATCGTTATTGACCAAGCAATTCCTCGCAGATCCTATCTACGACCTCATCGTCGTCTATAAGCAGCGATATGTACATCTTCAGTTTTGGTTCCGTTCCGCTTGGCCTGACAACGATCGTGCTTCCATCTTTCAGGAAATACTTAAGGACATCTGATTTAGGTAAACCGTCAATGCCTAGGGAATAGTCATTGCACTTTTCTATTTCTACATCATTGATCTTATCTATTGGATCATTCCTTAAACCGGACATGATGCTTTGCATCTTTTCAAAGCCTGAAGATCCAGGAAATTCAAAGGACTTAAGTGAATTATGGTAATAGCCATATTCATCATATATTTCTTTTAGCTTATCCTTTAAGGAAATGCCTTTGTCTTTATAATAGCTGAACATCTCGCATACCAGACACGAACCATTTACTCCATCTTTGTCTCTTACATATGTTCCGGATAGATAGCCATCCGACTCTTCAAAGGAAAAGATAAAATCACTAAGTCTGTTGTCTTTTTCCAGGAAACCGATCTGTTCACCGATGAACTTATAACCGGTCAAAACGTTTATGGTCTTAATGCCATAACTGTCAGCTATCTTATCAGCGAGATCTGTAGTAACGATCGTTTTGATCAAAACAGGATCAGCAGGCATATCATCATGTTTTGTTTTCTGTTCACAGATATACTTGAACAGCAGTATTCCTACTTCATTGCCGCTCAGGATCGTAAAGTCATCATTATCTCTGATCGCTACGCCCACTCTGTCGCAATCCGGATCGGAAGCGATCAGGATATCCGCATTGTTTTCTTTGGCGTATTTTATACCTAGCTCCATGGCTTCCCTTACTTCCGGATTTGGATACGGACAGGTCGGGAAATTGCCGTCCGGTTCTTCCTGTTCCTTGACGGTGATGATGTTGGTATAGCCAAGTTCTCTTAACACCCTTGTAACAGGCAAAAGTCCTGTACCGTTTAAAGGTGAATAGACGATAGAGATATCCTTGTTTATCTTTTCACCATACAGGAAAGACTGTTTCTTGACTTCTTCAATAAAGTCAGTAAGTACATATTCACTTATATATTCGATCAAGGAATTATCCTCAAACTCAGCTCTTCTTACAGTAAACTCATCGATCCTGTTTATCTCACTAAGGATCTCTTTAGCTACTTCTGTTGTTATCTGACAGCCATCAGATCCATAGACCTTATAGCCGTTGTATTTTGCAGGATTGTGGCTGGCAGTGATCATGATACCTGCAGATGCCTTCAGTTTTCTTGTGGCAAACGAAAGAGTCGGGACAGGCAAAGGCTTGTCATAGATGAATACTCTGATACCGTTATACGCAAATACTTCTGCTGCCACTTTAGAAAACAGATCAGAATTGATCCTGGTATCATAGCCGATGGCGACACTTGGATCATGGAAATTTTTTTTTAAATAGTTAGCTAGACCCTGCGATGCCTTGGCTACGACGTAGATGTTCATCCTGTTTGTTCCGGCACCCAGTGTTCCTCTTAAACCACCTGTACCAAAAGCCAGGTCACGATAAAAAGCATCTTCCTTCTGTTTGTCAGACATCGTTCTAAGTTCATCCAATAATGTTTTGTCTGTTACATTATTCAGCCATTTTAGATAATTATACGAATATGTCATATTTCCTTCTTCCCCAGCTCGATCGCCCCGATGAGTCCCGCATTATCGCCTAGTTCCGGTAATACGATGTAGCTGTCGATATCATTAAGGATCTCATCTTTTTTGATGTAGCCATTGAGATCTTTTAAGGTCTCTTCTCTTATCAGCGGCAGCAGTTTCTCTACATGCATGATCCCGCCACCAAGGATGATCCTTTCAGGTGAATAGCACATCACACAGTTGGTCAAAGCCTGACCCAGATAATAGGCTTCAAGCCGCCATACCTTATCGTCGTCAGTTAATCCTCTGGCCTTCTTATGCCACCTTGATTCAATCGATGGGCCTGATGCCAGAGTCTCCAGACAATCTGAGTGGTAAGGACATGGTCCTTCAAAATCCTCATCATCAGGATGTCTTTTAAGGATCATATGTCCGGTCTCGGGATGCATGAGCCCGTGAAGCAGTTTTCCTTCAAGGTAGACACCAAAGCCGATCCCGGTACCGATCGTTCCATAGATGACGTTATTTAGCCCTCTTCCAGCACCATGTATCACTTCACCAAGGCAGGCTCCGTTGACATCAGTATCAAAACCAAGCGGAATATTCAAAGCCTTGAAATGGCCCAGTACATCGACGTTTCCCCAACCGGGTTTAGGAGTTGTCGTGATATAGCCATATGTTGATGAGCTTTTATTCAGATCGACAGGCCCGAAACTGGCTATGCCTAAAGAAGCAATATTTTTGCCCAGGAAATACTCATACAACTTATTCAGGGTTTTTTCAGGCTCCTTAGTAGCTATGGATATCTGTTCAACTATATTGTTGTCATCATCAGCTATGCCGGCCACCATCTTGGTGCCGCCCAGTTCTATGCCGC
Source organism: Erysipelotrichaceae bacterium (assembly GCA_017511325.1). The sequence continues at coordinate 2,156 of JAFWKS010000148.1, read as the reverse complement.
CATACAGCATCAGTAATCGAACCTTTCGATATCTTCTTCATCAAGGCTGTCGCCGATCTGCGTCTCGATTATCTGCAGATCTTCGATCGCCGAGATCTTGTGCTTCTGTTCACGGTCGATCCTGATCGTATCGCCAGCTGAGACGATCTTCTTTTCTTCGCCTAAGACCAGTTCGCCTTTTCCATCGATGATCGTCCAGATTTCTTCACGCTGATGATGCAGCTGCAAAGAGATTGATTTGCCTTTCTTGATCTTGAGCAGTTTGGTAAGTACTCTTCTGCCATCATCAAAGTGATGGTAGTCGATGACTTTATATTCACCCCATCTCTTTTCTTCAAACAGAGGTCTTTCATTGAGGTTTTCCACATAAGGTTTAAGATAAGAACTCTTGTGTTTATCGGAGACCAGTATCCCTTCGGAACTTGAGACGATCACCGCGTTTGTCAGACCCAGCACAACGACCGGTCTGTCGGTGACGTTGATGACAGAGACATTCTCATCGCCTTCCCCGGTAATAACGTTGCCATGATGACTTGGCATCTCTTCAGTCAGGGTATTCCAGGTCCCCAGGTCCTTCCATTGCCCCTTATAAGGGATCATATTTATGGAATCAGCTTTTTCAACTACTTCATAGTCAAAAGAGTCCTTTTTTAATTCCGAAAATCTGTTGTACAGTTCTTCATATGAGCCGACATTGATGTTTCTGTCAAGGATATCGATGATGTATTTCAGTTTGAAACCAAAGACACCCGCATTCCAGTATGCACCCTGCTTCAGCAGTTCCTGAGCTTTTTCCAGGCTTGGCTTCTCCTGAAACTTGAGCACCTTCTTGACTTCGTCATCCGTTTTTTCCGTGATGATGTAACCGTATTTTTCACTTGGATAGGTCGGAACGATACCCATTAAAGTCATATCGGCTGTATGCTGTCTTATGACTTCATCCATTTTAAGCAGCGTTTCAAAATAGGTGTTTTCCGCATACGGGTCGACCGGCAAAACGATCACTGAATCTTCAGGATCGACCTTCTTTTCAAACTTCAGATAGGCTGATGCCAGAAGGATAGCCGGGAAGGTGTTCCTTCTTTCCGGTTCGATCACGACATCGACTTTGCCCAGCTGCGATCGGATGGATTCGACTTGCGATTTACCCGTAGCGATGACGATATTCGCATCGATATTGGCCTCCTTGATCTGGCGAAAGACCCGCTGGACCATGGATTCCTTTTCACCTTTATCGTTTCTAAGCAGTCTTAAAAACTGCTTGGACATCGTCTCATTTGATAACGGCCAAAGTCTTTTGCCCGAACCGCCCGATAGTAAAATAATGTTCATCTTTATCTCTCCGCTCTCATAGGATTGTTAAGGAAATCTTCATATGCGAGTTTTATTCCTTCTTCCAGTTCTGTCTTGTATGTCCAGCCAAGTTTCGTGGCCTTGGATACATCCAATAATTTCCTAGGTGTACCATTTGGCTTGGTTGTATCCCATTTGATCTCACCTTTATAGCCGATTATACGAGCCACCATTTCTGATAATTCCTTGATGGTGATCTCTTTACCTGTTCCGGCATTGACTGTTTCATTTCCTGAGTAATTATTCATCAGGAAGACACACAGATCGGCCAGATCATCCACATAAAGGAACTCTCTTAAAGGCGAACCATCGCCCCAGCAGGTAACGCTTGGCGCATTATTTATCTTTGCCTCATGGAACCTTCTGATCAAAGCCGGCAGGACATGAGAATGTTCAGGATGGTAGTTGTCATTAGGACCATAGAGATTTGTAGGCATGACAGAGATGTAGTCTGTGCCATACTGTCTGTTAAGATATTCACAGTATTTAAGTCCTGATATCTTGGCCAGAGCGTAAGCCTCGTTGGTCTTTTCCAGTTCGCTCGTTAGAAGACACGATTCCTTCATAGGCTGCGGTGCCATCCTTGGATAGATGCAGCTGGAGCCCAGAAATTCCAGTTTCTTACAGCCGTTTATGAAGGCTGAATGGATGACATTCATTTCCAGGATCATATTGTCATACATGAAGTCGGCCAGTGCACTTTGGTTGGCCACGATGCCTCCGACTTTAGCGGCAGCCAGGAAGACATATTCAGGTCTTTCTTCTTCAAAGAACTTTTCGACCTGATCCTGACGGCACAGATC
>JAFWKS010000006.1 GCA_017511325.1 Erysipelotrichaceae bacterium | reverse complement strand
TCCCAATACAAAGTTCTCTCTTTGAATTATGCTCAGGAAAAAAGCATAAGGATCGAAGCGATCGATTACAGGTCATCTTTGCAATATAATGATATCCTCGAACTCATCTACAACAAGATCGCCTATCTGGGCAATGATTCGGGAGTAGTAGTGATAACCGACAGTGTTCCTTTGACCGATATCGAAGACAACATCAGAGAGAAAACCGGGATCAAATGTAAAGTCATATCACCGTTAAGCTACGATATGATCATCCGCTGCATCGATGAACTCTCAAAGTCCGTTTCACTTGACGCTCTAAGCCTAGGCACTAAAAAGATCGCAAACAGCGATCACAATAAAGACAGCGAAGAAGAATTCATAAACCGTCTCACTGATGACGTATTAAGCAAAACGCTCACACACATAAATCCGCATAAGGCAGTCGATGCCCTGCTGGTCTCTTTAAATGAGATATGTGACGAGCTCAAGATCAGCAAGTCTCGGGATGTCATCGTCAAGTATCTTTCCCATGGCGTGCACATGCTGGAAAGAGTGATCAAGCATCAGCCATTGAACTATTATCAGCTGAACAAATTCTCTGCTGAAAATCATAATCTGATGGACATCATTGCCAAAAGTCTTTCTTCAGCTGAAAGCATCTTCGATCTATCCGTTCCGACCTGTGAGATCGCCTATCTTGCAGAAATCTTCCTGGAAGGAGTTGAATAAAAAGCTCTTAAGATCAGTTGTCTAAGAGCTTTTGTATCACTATCCATGATCTATGATCAATCACCTTGATCGTAAATGCGGGCTGCACTGTTCCAGCTTTCGTCCTTATGTTCCTGCCAGGGAGACTCGCCAACAAATTCGCCCAGATATACCACTTTATCATCCAGGATGTCGATCTCGATGCCGTGTTCCTCTTCCCAGTCACAGTTGCCGCTAAGCTGATAGCCGATCCTAGACTGATCCTTTGGGTCTTCTACGACCAGCGTTCCTATTTCAAAGCATTTCAGCATATCTTCAGGCTTTGTGTTTTTATCTACCGGGATGGTCAGTTCGATCTCGTTCTCTTCTGCTCCACCTATATCATCGAGAAAATCGATGCAGTATTTTTTAGCAGCCCTGCAGATCGCATCGATAAGATCATCCGGCATTGAATTCATCGCTTCAACACACTTTTGCGCATAATCGATCGAAACATCGTCATAAATGGCTACATCAATGTCTTTATCCTGCAGTTTGAAATATGTCCTTCCTTCGATATAAAAACCGGTTTTCCCAAGAGCTTCTACACGCAGATCTTTGATCAGCTGCTGATCCTTGGACCGATATCTTGAAACTTCCTGAAGCTTTTTCTCATCAGGGATAGGCTCAGGTATCGCTTTTTTCTTGAATCTGTCAAATAGCCCCATATTCTATCCTTCGCAAAAACAATATTGTCCTTTTCGTGATCAGTTTCTTAACTTCTGCGTCTTTCTCTTCTTGTGTCTTTGTAATAATCAGCTTTTTCTTCATACATCTTTTTATCTGATTCCTGAAGCAGTGCATCGATCGAATCTGCACCATCGCTGATATGACTGCAGCCGATCGAACAGCTGAACTTTGATTTGGAAACATCTTCTCTTAAACTTTCAACAAGCTGATCCAGTTCTTCTTTTGCGGTCTTGCGACAGACGATGATAAATTCATCACCACCCACTCTATAGCCTGTCTGTCTTTTTTTCAAAACGCGCTTGATACTATCGGCGATCGCGATAAGCCCCTCATCGCCCGCTGTATGACCATAGTTGTCATTGAGAGCCTTCAGGCCATTCATATCG
>JAFWKS010000147.1 GCA_017511325.1 Erysipelotrichaceae bacterium | reverse complement strand
TTATCATCGATTGTGGTATACAGTTTAAATCTTTATTTCCATCTATCCTGGATCCAGCAGACATTTCCGCATTTGCACATCAGCGCATTATTCATATAGCAGTCGAAGGCAAGATCCTTATCATAGGTAACGATGGCATTTAACATTGGCATGTGACACATCGGACAGATTATATCACCGTAATATTTGATCCACCATTCTTTCCAGGACTGAGTCCATTCAGCCCATTGCTGCTCATTATAGCCAGCACCGCCAGTTATATTGTCAAGCTCATCCATGGCTAACGGTATTCTTTTAAATTCCTTATCTTTTGACATTAAACATAACTCCTTTATACTTTTTCATGAAATAGCCTATTTTTTTCATCTATTCTTATTTTTGTACGAATAATATATCAAGAACGTCAAATTCAGTTATACTTTATTTATCATAAAATCGTCTTTGAAAATTTGCAAAAAACTCTATTCAAGTAAAAAATATAATTCTACAAAAAACGTCATTTTCTCTATTGCCATCTCGGTTATTTAGTATTACTATATATATGATCATTTGTTCATATGTTCAAAATATGGAGGATACAGATCATGAAAAAGATATACAAAATTGAAGTAGATTGCGCTAACTGTGCAAACAAAATGGAAGAGGCAGCCAAAAACACCAAAGGTGTTAAGAATGTGACTGTCAACTTCATGACTTTAAAAATGAATGTTGAATTTGAAGAAGGTGCTGATGAAAAAGCTGTAATGAAGGAAGTATTGAAGAACTGCAAAAAAGTTGAAGATGACTGTGAGATTTATCTATGAGTAAGAAACAGAAGAAAAATCTCTATCGCATAATAATCGCTTTAGTTCTTCTTATAGTAATTCATTTTATTCCTACTGATAATAAATATCTGGAATTTGCGATGTATATGGTACCATACCTCATCGTTGGCTACGATATACTCAGAAAAGCTCTTTTGAGCATCAAAAACAGGGAATCGTTTGATGAAAACTTCCTGATGGCAGTTGCCACGATCGGTGCGATCGCTTTAGGCGAATACCATGAAGGCGTTGAAGTCATGCTGTTTTATCAGGTCGGCGAATGGTTCCAGTCCTATGCGGTAGGAAAATCCAGAAAAAACATTGCCAGTCTCATGGACATCCGGCCGGACTATGCAAATATCGAACAGGACGGACAGCTTGTTCAGGTCAATCCTGACGATGTCCATGTCGGAGACATAATCGTCGTTAAAGTCGGCGAAAAGATCCCTATCGACGGAACCATCATTGAAGGAAACACTTCTTTAAATACCAGTGCTCTGACCGGGGAATCAAAACCAAGAGATGTAGAGATCGGCGATGATGTCATATCCGGATGCATAAACATGACTTCGCCGATAAAGATCAAAACGACTAAAGAATTTGGTGAATCAACGGTATCCAAAGTCCTTGATCTGATCGAAAATGCTACAAGCAACAAATCAAAATCCGAGGATTTCATCACCAAGTTCGCCAGATACTATACTCCGGCAGTCTGCTACAGTGCTCTGGCTTTGGCAATAATCCCACCGGTGTTCAATAAACTCGTTTTGAATCAGCCTTGGGATTTCGGTACCTGGGTATTCAGAGCCCTGACATTTCTTGTAATCTCTTGTCCTTGTGCTCTGGTCATTTCGATCCCGCTGACATTCTTCGCCGGGATCGGCGGTGCCAGCAAGGTCGGCGTTCTGATCAAGGGTTCAAACTATCTTGAAGCTCTCTCCAAGACCAGATACGTCGCTTTTGACAAGACCGGAACCGTGACCAAGGGAATCTTTGAAGTCACGACGATCCATAATGGCAATATGTCCAAGGAAGAACTGCTCGAGTATGCAGCCCATGGAGAAGCATATTCCAATCATCCGATCGGCAGATCGATAATCAAGGAATATGGAAAAGCACTTGATAAGGAAAGGATCGTTTCGATCAGGGAACACGCCGGAAAAGGTATTGAGGCCATTATCGACAACAGAAATGTCCTAGTGGGAAACGAAAAGCTCATGAAGGATCATAACATTGAACCGAATCATTGTGATGATGACGGTACGATCGTTCACATCGCTCTCGATGGCGAATATAAAGGCCACATCCATATCGGTGACAAGATCAAGGAACACGCCAAGGAAGCCATCGACGAACTCAAGAAAAACGGCGTCAGAAAGACGATCATGCTGACAGGCGATGAAAAAAAGATCGCCTTGGCAGTCTGCGAAAAACTAGGCATCGATGAAGTACGCTATGAACTATTGCCGCAGGATAAGGTAACTGAAGTAGAAAAACTGCTCAAGGCAAAAGATGAAAAAGAAACGCTGGCTTTTGTCGGTGATGGAATAAATGATGCTCCGGTAATCTCCATAGCTGATGTCGGCATCGCTATGGGTTCACTTGGATCAGATGCTGCCATTGAAGCAGCTGACATCGTTCTGATGGATGATGATCCACTCAAGATCGCCAAAGCCATCAAGATCGCCCGCAAATGTATGGCTATCGTCTACGAAAACATCAGCTTTGCCATAGCAGTAAAGATCATCACCATGATACTCAGCGCCTTTGGTATCGCAGAGATGTGGCTGGCCATCTTCGCCGATGTCGGCGTCATGGTCATTGCCGTAATAAATGCCATCAGGGCATTGGGAGTAAGAAATATCTGATGAAAAAGATAGATGAGATCACTCTTTCCGATGCAGCTGATCTGTTCAAGAATTTTTCCGATTCTACCAGGATC
>JAFWKS010000146.1 GCA_017511325.1 Erysipelotrichaceae bacterium | reverse complement strand
TACAGGTCTTGTATATTGCGGATATTCAAGAAGACCATCAGTAAATGATTCCTCTTTCAAAGAATCTGATGAGATGCCCTCATCAAGAAGACGCAGGATACCATCGATAATGACCATGGAAGGAAGTTCTCCTCCCGTCAGTATGTAATCACCGATACTGACCTTTTCATCGACATATCTCTCGATCCTATAGTCGATCCCTTCATAATGACCGCAGATAATCACGAATTCATCAAGCCCTGATAGTCTTATCAGATCTTCCTGCTTAAGCGGTCTGGCTTTGGGTGATGTGAGGATGGCGTAGGAATAGTCATTGGAGATATTATCGAGCAGTGCCCGATGCACAACATCGACCTTCATCAGCATCCCTGCACCGCCTCCATATGGCGTATCATCCACATGGCGGTGTCTGTCATTTGAATAATCCCTGATATTTACGACCTTTACTTCTGCAAGGCCTTTATCAATGATCCTTTTGATGATCGATGCATTAAGAAAACCTTCATACATCTCCGGAAACAGAGTAAGGACCGTTATCTTCATATCAGACCTTCGATCCAGTTGATGTCGATACGCTTTTTAACAAGATCAACTTTTTTGATGAAAACCGGGATGAACGGGATCAGATATTCATTGCCGTCTTCTTCTTTCAGGACCCGAAGATTATTGTTTCTAAGACCTTCTTCGACCCTTAAAACTCTTCCGATCTTTTTATCATCGACGTATACATCAAGGTCCTTCAGATCAGAGAAATAATACTCACCTTCTTGCAACGGCTTTATTTCGTCTTTTGATTTGTACAGATACATGCCCTTGTATTTCTCGATCTGGTTGATATCTTCGTTGTCTTCAAGCAAGAGCAGCATGAAGCCCTTGTGTTCTCTGTAAGCCGCTACCTTAAAAGGAAGATAGTCTTCTCCGATATAGACAGTCGATCCCTTTTTGAATCTGTCCTCAGGAAAATCAGTGTAGACGTCCACCTTAAGTTCACCTTTTATGCCAAAAGTATTAAGTATTTTTCCAATCGTTACGTATTCCATGTTTATATTGTATTAAAAAAGAGATGAATAATCATCTCTTATAGAGCCTCAAATTTGATTGAAATACGCTTGTTTTCAATCTTGGAAGCTACCTGCAGCATTTGACGAATCGAATTAGCCATTGTACCCTTCTTGCCGATGAGTCTGGCGATGTCTTCACTTGGTGCATAAACGTACAGTAACAGTTCGTTTGCATTCAGGCTTTCCATCTGCTTGACCATGACTGAATCAGGGTCGGAACATAATGGTTTCACTATGTTCAGTAATACTTTTTCAAGATCGATCATTTATTAGCTCTTTTTAGCTTCTGAATATTTCTTCATGACACCGTTTTTAGCCAGCAGGCCTCTGACTGTATCAGAAGGAATAGCGCCTTTGTTTAACCAATTCAATGCTTTTTCTTCGTCAATGTTAATGATTGCGGGATTCTTTGTAGGATCGTAAGTACCAATAGTATCAATATCTCTACCATCTCTAGGAGCTCTTGAATCTGCAGCAACGATACGATAGAAAGGAACTTTCTTTGCGCCCATTCTCTTGAGTCTTAATTTGACCATGTAAATATCCTCCTTTTTGTTTGCCTATATATCATCACATAAAAAACAATAAGAGTCAAGTATTTTTACT
>JAFWKS010000145.1 GCA_017511325.1 Erysipelotrichaceae bacterium | reverse complement strand
CTGCTACTTATCTCATAGACAATAAAGATACAGAGATCAGATTCACAAAACTGTCCAATTTTGTATACGACCGTCTGCTTAATTCTCTTGCACAGGCAAATTCTTTGGATCTGAATGAGATTAAAATTCTTTATACGCTGTATCTATGCAAGGATAAACTCGCTTTAGAGAACATTGCCGAATCCTGTGAGATGAATCAGGCGACCTGTACTCTCAATCTGGCAAAGCTAGCTGCATTGTCACTTATCAAAATCAGTGAGGTCAATCTTTTTGAAGACAAGAAAGTCTATTATGAATATGTCTCTTCACCTCTTGATCAGCAATTTGAAAAGATCGAAGATGATTATCGTTCATTGTGTTATGACGGCTTAAGTGAAGAAGAGATAAAGACCTACGAAAAAGTCAGAAAAGCCATAATGAATAACATCATCAAGACTATTGCGACTGATTAAGAAAAGATCCATCTGTTAAGCCAGATGGATCTTTTTTAGGATCTTTCCCACTGCTTCTTTTCCAAAGACATCATAGATGACGCCGTTATGAAGACCAATGATCATAAAGACGATAACTCCGGTCATGGCACATAAGCCAAGCTGACCGGTCAACAGGATCCTGTTTTCAACAGGCGGCCAGATAAGTCTTAAAGCGACGATGACGACCGTCATAGCTAAAAGCGGTATCTGTTCCTTAAGCAGGATCTTCAATGACGGTTTGTAGTCGATATCGATCGTTGAATGGATATACTTGAGCAGCAGTACGAGCTTTATAAGTTCAGCAACGATACTGGAGATCCCGGCGCCGATATGGGCGGGCAGGCCCAGATAATCAAGCAGATAGATGAACGGCAGATCTCCGGCTGTATTGATGATGATCGAGAAGATCGTGACATAGACGACTTTCTTACCCTGATTAAGGCTTTGCAGGCTCATGGACAGGACCATGGTGTAACAGACGATCAGATTGAAGATGACATTGACTCTGAACAGTGAAGGCCCGTATTTATCGTATCCGTAGAAGACACGGAAATAAGGTTCAGAAAATACAAACATGCCGATCATCAGCGGGATCGTGATCATCATCAGGATCGAGATGCCTTTATTGATCTTGTCTTTGACATCCTTGAGATCTTTTCTGGCAAAGCTGTCGGCGATATGCGGTGCAATACTTGAAGTCATAGCCATCGCCAGAGCTCCCATGACTTCTGTCATTTTCGGGACCCATGAAGATATCAAAGATGAGATGTGCTGATTGTCGATATCGGAATAGCCGACTTTTCTAAGTCCTTCCAGCATCAGCTTTGTATCAATGATATTGTAGACACTTGAGACGATGGAGACCAGGGTGATCGTTGCACAATAACTGAAGATCTTTAAAGCGATCTTTTTGGTACTGTCGATCTTTTCATCACTGCTTTCCTTAGGAAAAGCTTTGCGGTTGTTTCTGATGTTTATATCGATATAGATGAAAGCGGCCAAAGCTCCGATCGTCGCTCCAAGCAAGGCGATATAAACGCCGTATTTTACATTCATCCTGACGACTCTGATGATGATATATGATCCTGCAAGAGCGACGACAATCCTGATGAACTGTTCGATGATCTGCGAGAATGAAGAAACTTCAAAGAACTTGTGACCCTGCAGATAGCCTCTTCTTATCGATAAGACCGGAACGATCAGGATACAGAAGGCTATTACTCTGATGCCTCCGGCAACATCCGCGATCGTTGCACCTTCCTTCATCGAAGAAAGATAGAACTTTGCGATCGTCTCAGCACCTAGTTCCATAAATAAGAAGGAGACGACGGAGATAGTCAGGATAGCTTTTAAGCCAAGAGAATAGGCTCTTTCCTTGGTCTTGTATTTTTCCAAAGAATTGTAATGTCCGATGACGATACTGATCGCTGTCGGAATACCTGAGGTGGAGATATCCAGAAACAAGGCATAGATCTGATAGGCGATGCTGTAGATGAAATCTCCGGCATTGCCGATCAAGGAGTAGAACGGGATATTGTAAAGAACTCCCAGGACCTTGGAAGTTACGATCGCAAAATAGGAGATAAAGGTGCTTTCCGCAAAACTGTTTTTCTTGATCTTGTTTTTCATTTTCAGTGTTCGTGCAGAGTATAGACCAGTTTTGGATTGTTCATCTGCTCAACTCTCTTATTATATGCTTCAAGTATCTCTTCTTTGAAGGCCAGTTCATTTTCAGGATCTATCATCCTGATGATCTCCTGCGTAAAAAGCGGATTCAAGACCAGGAACGGTCCAAGCAGGTATGTGGCAAACAGATTGTGATCGTGAATGCCTTCATATCGATCATCAGCGTTGTTGCCCATGCCTTTGCTGACTTCGATAAACGGCTTGTCGAAATTGCCGTAGCACAGAGAATACTGTGATTTGTTGCCAACGATGTCGTAGCCGTTGTATTTTCCTAGAAAGAGATAATTGTTTCTTTTGTTCAGATCTCGTTTGCTGTAGAAATCATATAAGCCGAGGCATTCGATCTTCTCCTTGCTTTCAGTTTCTATATATCTGCCCAGGATCTCGATCGCATTGCCGGTAAACAGGAAGATCACATTCTCATCGATCCTTTGTCTGATGATGTCTTTGTATCTCATCAGCCTGTTGATGGCGATAAGCTGTTTGTTTTCAGAAAGAGAACCAAGATATACCATATCGACCTTCTTATTCACAAAAGCCGGTACATCCTTGTTTCCGGTATAGATGAACTTTTCATCTTGCAGACATTTTGAAAGATAGGCAATGTTGCCATGATCTCCGTAATATAGACCCAGTTCATTAAACAGTATTTCAACTATCATTATTCAGCCTTTAATTCTTTTATGATGTTTTCTGCCACAGCCTTGCTGCGCTTTAAAGCCATGATGTCATAAAGTACAAAGATACTATCGACATCCTTTATCAGATGGGGATAGATCTCATCATCATTCTCGACATTGACGAGTTTTTTGGGATCGATCCCGGCCTGCAAGAGTCTTACTTTATGATCTAAATGACGCTTACCGCTGACGATGATCTTTTTTATGCCAGGATCATTAAGAAGTTCGAAATTGGTATCCCATATCCAGCAGATCGTCTCTAGGCCCGTTTCGTCGGGTATCTCGTCAAGCATCAGTATGACTTCCTTGCTGCCATCAGTTTCGCTTAATGCTTCAAGCACGGTGCTGGCTGCATAGGCATTCTGACCTTTCATCGCTCTTCTTATGATCTTTATGCCATCAGCTTCAAGAATCTCTTCTCTTATCTTTGGAAGCTTTATATCCTTGAGCAACTCACTGATCTTTTCCGGCTTGTAGCCCATCGTCCTGAAATAGGCGATGATCGCTGTTTCATTATAGATGTTATAGATCGTATCAGAGATGGTCGGGTATGCATATTCGCCATCTTTTTCTTTCACCTTCATCGCATTTTCATCATATCCTGTGCAAAGATAATCAGGTTCAGGTGAACTTAAACCGCAATCAGGACAGCAGAACTGTCCGATATGACGGTAATTGATGAATTTATACTTCACGATGCCGGCACATTTTGGACAGACGGTAAAATCACCGCTTCCTGTCTTTGATCCTTTGCTGCTGATATCAGCTACACCGTAATAGATCCTTTTGTTGTTTTCACCAATGAAACAGCTCAAAGGATCATCGGCATTGAGGAACAGCTTTGTATCCGGAAGTTTTCTGATCGCATCCTTCAGACTCGCATAAGGGATCTCCGGATTGCCGTTTTTGAACATCGAATCTCTTCCCAGATTGGTGATGATCAAACAGTCAGGCTTTATCTGCGGGAAGGTGATCCTTGAAAACAGTTCATCGGCTTCCATGATGATCGCATCGACATTCGCCTTGCCGAAGATGCTGTTTGCCTTGAGCAGAGTCCATGCTTCACCTGCGAAAGTGTTGTTTCCTGCTTCATTGCAAGCCGTCTTCACTCCATCTTTCTGATACATGGAGTTGATCATGTTGGTCACACTGCTTTTGCCGTTCGTACCGCTGACCAGTAAAACCAGCTGTGGTTTATCCGCATCTGCTATGAAGTCTTCGTCAAATCTGCGTGCCAGGATACCGGGCCTGTCACAGTTAGGATCGCCTTTTATCGTAAAAGCTGTGATAGCTAATTTACCGGCCCATAATCCCAGATAGTATTTAATACTTTTCATATCCGTTTATTACTCATAAATTATATCATGTATGTCTGTATGATAATTTGTCATCGAAAGTAT
>JAFWKS010000144.1 GCA_017511325.1 Erysipelotrichaceae bacterium | reverse complement strand
GGGAACGTGTATAAGACCATTGAAATCGAACTCAGACCTGGATCGCACAAAACATGAATTATGACACAACAGGTTTTTGTTACGACGATGTTGAGGACAATTGCGAAAAATATGGGATCAAAGCCGGGGGCTTTTATCTGTCCAGCGGCTATACGCAGATAGAAGACAAGCGTTATGTCTTCAACTGGAACAATGACAAGATCCCTGATCCTGAAGACTTATCTGCCTATTTTAGAAGTAAAGGCCTGAAGATAATCCCCAATGTCAAACCGGCCTTTCTGGATGATCATCCGCTCTATGGATACATCGCCGATAACGGCTGGTTCTTGCATTATTCCGATAAAACTCCGGCTAGATTTCCGTTCTGGGGCGGCAATGCTTCCTATCTTGACTTCACCAATCCGGGAGCCTATGCTTTCTGGAAGAAATGTGTAAAAGAAAAACTGGTCGATCTGGGATATGATGATATCTGGAACGACAACAACGAATACAATATCCACGACAGGGACGTCTATGCCTATGGATTTGGCAAGCCGATCAGGGCAAGACTGATCAAGCCTCTTTTTTCATTCCTGATGGCCAAGGCCAGCAGGGAAGCTGCTTTAGAGAAAAATAAGGATCCGTTCATCGTTACCCGCTGCGCCATAGCCGGAAGTCAGAATATCGCTACCACCTGGACGGGTGACAACTTCACAAGCTTCAGGGATCTAAGATACAACCACTATCAGGCTATGACGATGGCATTATCCGGCTTCTGTTTCTTCGGTCCGGATATCGGAGGTTTTTCCGGTCCAAAACCGGATGAGGAACTCTTCATGCGCTGGCTTCAATATGGAGCCTTCCTGCCTAGATTCGTTCTGCATTCCTGGAAGATAGATGAAGATTCCACGATGCCATGGCTCTATCCAAAGATGATGGATGCGGTAAAAAGGATCTTTGATCTAAGAGAAAAGATGATACCTTATCTGACCATGGAAATGGATAGATGCATCAGAAGCGATATGCCATTGATAAGACCGGTGTTTTTTAAAGATGACACTTATGATAGAGAAACAGATCTCTTTATGTGCGGTGAAAGGATACTGGTGTGTCCGATCTTTGATGAAGGAAAGAATACGATAGATGTAAGGCTTCCTTACAGCACTGCAGGTTTCAGATTGAGGGGACAGGGGAAGATCATTGAAGGAAATACTTCTGTAAGAGCAGACTGCACTATCAATGATCTGCCGGTGTGGTTTGAAGAAGTTGAATGATAAATGAATAAACGGTATATGAAAGGTCATGGATTATGAAAGAAGAGAAAAGAGATTCACTCAAACTTAAACACAAGATAGGCTACGGATTGGGCGATGCCGGAGGCGTAATGACTTTTGCGCTGATGAGCAGCACTTTTTCGATGTACTGCACGGATGCTTTGGGCATCAGCCCGGGCATGATCGGCATCCTCTTGCTGATATGGAACGTCTGGGATTTCATCAACGACCCGCTCATGGGTGCCTATATCGACAAAGTCTTTGCGAAAAACAATAACCCCAAAGGCAAATTCCGTCCCTGGATCCTAAGATCTGCACCGTTGCTTTGTGTGACCTTTATTGCTCTGTGGTCTGCACCGAGTTTCTTTGCGGGAGTCACAAGGCTGTGTGTTCTGTTTGTATTGAAGATCCTTTATGAAGGAGCCTACACGATGTTCAATATCCCGATGGGTTCCTTGCTGTCATCGATGGCTGATAACGATGAGGAAAGAGCTGCTCTTTCTTCGGCTAGAGGCGTCGGAAGTGCAGGCGCCACTTTGATCGCCTTATT
>JAFWKS010000143.1 GCA_017511325.1 Erysipelotrichaceae bacterium | reverse complement strand
TTTTGCAAGATATGATGCTCATAAAGAAGCTGGTTTATTAGATAAAGAAGATATTAAATAATATTGAGAAAGTTCCGCTTTATAGCAACAATAGAATCAGCATAAAAAACAACCTAGCCACATAGATGACTAGGTTTTTTTATTAACGGATATATTTCTTTAGAGTAAGAGCCACACCATCTTCTTCATTTGAGGGACATATCACATCGGCAACGGCTTTAGTTTCTTTTGTGCCGTTTTCCATGACGATGCTCAGACCTCCTGCCTTCAGCATGGAGATGTCGTTTTCCGCATCGCCGAACACCATGGTATCTTTAGTGTCGACGCCTTTCAGTTCACAAAAGCGTTTCAGGGCAACACCTTTATCAATGCCATTGGCATTGACTTCGATGTAGGAAGGGCCGGATGAACTTATCTGCAGCTGCGGGAAGCTCTTCTTTAAAGCATCCATCACTTCTTCCCTGTATTTTGGATCCATAGTATATATCAGCATCTTCTGGATATCACAGTTTAGTTTTCTGATCTGACTTTCCATATCATATACACCGGTACAGTTGAACAGGATGCCTTTGGCCATGACACCTTTGATAAAATCGGAGATCTCACCGTTTTCATCACCCTGAACCAGACGTCTGCCGTTGATTACGCAGGATGGACACACCGGATAGTCTTTGAGAAAACTATAGACTTCGATCGCTGTCTTAATCGGGATTGTATTCTGGAAGATATATTTTTCTTCCTTGTAATCATAGATGGCTCCACCATTGACACACAGTCCATAGTTCAAAAAAGGCAGTTCCCTGATCGGTTGCGGAATTTCAACGTGGGTCCTTCCTGTTGAGGGCAGAAAGATGACGCCAAGTTCATTTATGCGTTCAAGTTCTTCGCGGGCAAACGGTGATATCGATTTGTCATTTCTTAATAGAGTGCCGTCAAGATCGGCTGCAACGATTTTGTACATGTCTGTTTCTCCTGCTGATTATTATAACTTAACAGTCCGGTTTAAGAATCAATAATGCTCACTGGAAGTGCAGAAGATCGTCACCTGCTTCCGGACAGGCATAAAGGTAGATCGTATCATCATTCAATAATGATCGCACTGTATGTAAAGCCATTTCGGGAGTGTTGTTGTGTCTGGAGATATGAGCTAAAAGAAAATTAGAACAGCCTGCTTCTTTTAATTTCGAAACAGCTATTGCGCAATCGTCATTGGAAAGATGACCATGAGCTGAAAGGATTCTTTTCTGCAGCTGCAAAGGATATGGTCCGTTCTTCAGCATTTGTATATCATGGTTGGTTTCAATGATGATGACAGCAGAATCCTTTATTTCGTTAAAAATCCTTTTGCTCATCTTGCCGCAGTCAGTAACGTAGGAAACTCTTGTATCTGCACTTTCGAAAGTAAAACCGCAGGTATAGGCAAAATCATGCGGCAGAGAAAACATCCTGACCTTGAAATCATCAAACAGTTCAGCTGTTTCATCACGCTCAAGAACGATCTTCTCAGCTTTGGCATTGTGCAAGGAATAAAGGACGCTTTTATTGGTATAGACTTTACAGGGGATATGATTGCAGATAGCTGGAGCAGCTTTGACATGATCATGATGGCCATGAGTGACAAAGACTGCATCAAGATCTTCAATACGGCGCTCATGCTTATTGAGTGCCGCCTTACAGCGATTGTAACCGATGCCCATATCGATCAGGAATTTATAATTTCCACATAGAAACAGTTTCCGGTAGAACCTGAGCCGATGGGGATGATATAAACGTTGTCCATTTTTTGCAGAAAAATTCTATCACAAATCAAAAAGGACTGCTTTTTTTGTAAATGTCTGATATATTATGAGCCATGAAGATAATCTTTCAGGCATTTATTATAAATAATTTGAGTGTAAAATATTCTAGAGGAAGGTTTCCGGTATGAAAAGGAAAATTATAAGTATAATCATTTTATTTACCATGGTTTTTACATTATTTACACCTAGAAACACCGTTTCTATAAGTGCGGATAAGATAAGTGTAGATGATGTGAGCAAGAGTATTGAAGAAGTAAAAGATTCCATTAAGCAGCTTGATGGCGTCATTGAAATGAGTGATGATATAAAGAAAGCGCTGATAGATGACTTTACAGGCTTTACTGATTTTTTTAAAACAATTGGCAGCATTGTTGGACCAATCAATGGTACAGTAACTTTTTTAAGATTAATTGGTATAATGAGAGACCCAGTAACTGATGCTTTGACCAGAATTCAAACTCAATTGAATGACATCTCTGAAAAACTGACAAATATGGATAAAAAGCTTGATGAGATCGCAACACAAATGAGCAGGTTAGAAGCAACAGAAGAGTTCCATTTTAGGGCTACTCAGGCTCAATTATTCAGACAGAACTGGAATAACTTCCGTAATTTATATATGGAAAAAGGTCTAGATAATCTTATGCTTCAATATAATTCCATGGTGATGGATGCCTGGAAGAATTGGTTTGAAGCAGCTGATAATTCTGATCCTAATCTCAGAAGCATTCTGGTTTGGTTCGATAATGATAAGGGTGTATTTAAAGTACAGAATACTTTGACGAATGGTTTCGATGAAAAACACAATCGTTCTGATGAATATAATGATCCTTA
>JAFWKS010000142.1 GCA_017511325.1 Erysipelotrichaceae bacterium | reverse complement strand
CATCCATTTCTTCTTTTATTTCCCTCATTTCCTTATTCATCTTTTCAGATATGATCTTGCCGATCTGCTCTTTTAGCTCAGCTCCTTGGATCTGATTTACCCTCCTCAAGTATTTCTCGTTGATCGCATCTTCCACTATTTCGAGCCTGTTCTTGGCTTTTCTTCTGTCATCCCATGCGATCTTTTTGTCATCTTCCAGTAAATAATCTATTTCATCTAGAATGCTTTTAGAGAATCTGAAGGAATAAACTTTTGTGTTGGCCATATGATTTTCCTTTCTTTAAACTGTATACAGATATCGATTTTGTAATACAAGGTGTAAACATCAGTGTTTCAATATAAACGGGTAGATTAGCATGAAAATAAAGTCAAAATTGAGCAGAGCTCAATTGTTCAAATGGAAATGTTTACAGTTTTGTATACATTTCCTTTATCTTGCTTATGTATAGGCTATGTATACACCTATAACTGATAAGCATGCGTCTGGACAACGTGGAAATTTTCCACGTTGTCTATAAGTCTTTGATATCAATGTTAAGTCTGGCCATCAGAGTATTGATTGCCGGGATGGCACTCTGTCTGAATCTTTCCAGTTCCTCATCGGAGTAGATATCTGTTTCCATATCTGTGAAATAGCGCTCTAGACCTGAAAGCTTCTTGATGATCTTTCTAGAACTATTCTGCTGCTGCATATTTTCCTCAGCCATCTGCTTCTTGTAGTTCTGGATCGTGCGATCAGTCACACCCATCCAGGCTGCGATCGTTTCCCTTTCCCTTCCCTTCGGTTTCTCTCCAGCAGCACACTTCCTATCATAAATCTCTTTCAGTTTCAGATAGATTGCTTTCCTTTCCTCGGAAGAAAGAACTCTTGCCGCATTGGATGATACGATCGCCAGGAACTCATCATCTTCATTTCTGTAGATCTTGTTGTCGACCACACAGGGAATCTGATTGACAAATTCCTTATCAAAGTAATAAAGTTTATTCCCTTCTTCAAAGATCGCCCTGCAAGCCTTAAATCGCCTGTGACCGGAAATGATCGTGTAACTGCTGTCTGCATTCTTTCTTACTACCAGAGGCTGAGATAGCTGAAACTCTTTGATGTTTTCTTTTAAACACTCGATGTCATCCTGGGAATAGATCTCATTAAGTCTGTTCTCTTTGATCAGATACGTATCAATGGCTTTAATCTTTCCCTTGGCGGCTTCTGTAAGAGAATCGGGATTGAACAGTCCTCTTGTGATATTCTCTTCCATCAGCCTAGGCTCCTTATCTCTTTTACCAGAGTCTGATAGCTCATGCCGATCCTGGTATCGTCCTTTTCGATGACGAAGCCTGATTTGTCCTTGTTTTTGATCGGTGCAGATTGATAGTTGATGTTTGTGTTTAAGACATAGCTTCCATAGGCTGACCTCAGGTATTCCTCGAAAAGTTTAGAAGCTTTAGTATTATCAGTCATTGTAAGCAAGATCCTGAAATCCATCCCTGCTATCTCTCCTTCTTCAATAGCTTCCTTGATGTTTGTTAGAGTAAGGTTCATGCCTTCAATGGAATCAGACAGTTCGATCTGATCCGCATCCGGATTGACTGGAATGATCACCATATCGGAACATAGCAGCGCATTGGATATCAGAAGATCTATATCCGGATGATTGTCGATGATAATGTAGTCATAATCATTCTTAATAGGATCAATGACATTCTTTAGACGAAGCTGCTGAATACCATGAGATGCATAAAGCATTTCCTTCTTCAGGACAAAGAGGCTTCTTTTTGAAGGGATGATATCAAGATTATGAAACTTCGTTTGATGAATGCATTCCTCATAGGGTTTCTCTTTTCGCATCAGTTCACAGATACCATCCAGTTCAAGATAGTTCTGAAAGAATCTCTTCGAAGAATTTCCCTGAGGATCAAGGTCTATCAGTAGAACTCTATTTGTTTCGGATAGTCCTACGGCGATATTAATGCTTGTAGTGGTTTTTGAGCAGCCCCCCTTGGCTGACATAAGACTGATTGTTTTCATATTCTCCTTTCTCATTGTGACAGTATGACACTTTTAGAGGGGTACCCCCTGGAAAGTGTCATTGTGTCATTTCTGCCTGTATAACAGTGTTATCGTTCTTTCTTTAGATGATCTCTCAGAGATGTATTCAATATCGTTTTCCTCAAGTGCAATGATATTTGAATTGAGGTATCTTTTCAGCGAATTAGGGTTCCTTCCAAACCGGGAAAGACCAAGTATGGCCGAAACTTCCTGGCAGTTGCCAGATACCTTTTCCCGTTTGACCACCTGCTCAATGATGTAGGCGAGTTCGTTTTCGATCCTGTTATCGCTGCTTTTCTCCGCAAGAGACATTATTCTGGAAGAAAACTCAAAACAGATGTTGATATCTTTCTGCTCGATGCTCTTGCCATACACCGACAGTATCCTTTCCTGTGATTGTCTTTTATCCGGCATCGACAGGATCATTCTGGTATCGGATGCTCCGCCGATGCTGACGCTACCGTTGATCTCTCCCAGCTTGTTTAGATGATGCACCAGGATAATCGTTTTATTTCCTTCTTCAATACATCCACGCAACTGTGAGTACATCTCGTTGACTTCCTTATACACATTGGGATCCTTTCCTTCAGCGATCATCAGTTGTATGAAAAGATCGATGACAATCAGATCAGCTTCAGTAAACTTGTACTGCAATATCGAAAGCGGATCGTTCTGCAGTTCCATAACCTTTACGTTTCCGGTATTCTTCAGATTGATCTTTTCGAATATCAGCGAGATGTCTCTTGACGACATTTCTGATGAAAGATACAGGATCTTCTGCTTCCTAGTCTTAAAGCCGAGGAAATCTTCCTCGTCTGATATCGCCTTGCACAGATTGACCATCAAAGTCGTCTTGCCGGAGCTCTCGTCTCCGGAAAAGATATTGACGGTATTGGTTCTGATTATTCCATCCCAGATCCAGATATTCTCCAGAGAATCATCATTAAGTATTTCTTCTACGGTTCTTACTTCTTTCATTGTCTTTTTCTTTCAAACCGTACCTGCGATGCTAAAATGAACATAGATAAAAGCACGGTTCTTTTATCTGCAAACGATGGATCTCTTACTTCTTGGCGGAACTGGGGGATCCATTTTTCATTTTGCTGATCTTGTTAAGCTCCTTTCTATTTATGTGTTCAACTCCGATATTCTGATAATTCTTCTGTGTCGTCGAGATGTCTTCGTGTCCCATCAGATACATCTGTTCTCTTTCAGAGAGATTCATGATCCTGATCGAGTACTCGTGTCTGCACATTCTTGGTGTCAGATCTCCCGGTATCTCAAGGCCCATTGCCCCTGCGGTCTTTCTCATCCTTCTGCGAACAGAATCCCAAAGCTGCCGGTAACTGTTTTCTGTTAGGGCTCTTCCGTTGGCCATCTGCAGAAGATAATCATCTTCTTTCATTTCATTAATCAGTTTCTCGAAATAGCAAACATCATCGTCAAGCATCGGGACTATCCTGTTTCCTGCAACAGATTTCGGTTTCTTTGTTCTTGGAACACTTGTCGTATAGTCGTTTGCATGATCTATGGTTATTGTTCTGTTTTTCAGATCAATATTCCTTTTCTGAAGTGCAGTTGCTTCCTGCTTTCTCAAACCGTAATCCAGAAATAGCTTAAGAAGAAGCTCTTGCCGCTTGTTCCATTTGACCTTTTCAATAACTTTTTTTTCGTTTTCGGTCAATGCCCTCCTGGATTTCTCATTTGTCCTGTGCTTGGGTCTGGCGATCAGATCCATTGGATTAGAAACAATTGCCCTTTTTCTTACAGCGTATTTGAAGATCTGGTTCAGACACATGTACACCTTTTCCGCAATATTTGTTTTTTCACGCAGTGGCAGCATGATGGAATTGATATCCCTCACCTCGATT
>JAFWKS010000141.1 GCA_017511325.1 Erysipelotrichaceae bacterium | reverse complement strand
TATCCTTTGTTTTCTTTCAAAGAACAAGGAAATCAACACTGTCGGTAAACTGGGTATCGTTCCTGCCTTCTTCGGTATTTCTGAGCCGATCACTTTCGGTCTGCCGATCATGCTGAACCCGATCCTTTTCATCCCAAGCATCCTGACGTCCATCGTCAACTGTGCCGTAACATATGCATTGATGTCCGCTAACATCATCCATCGTACGTATGCCATGCTTTCTTACAACATGCCTTCAATCTTCGGCGCATACTTCTCCACAGGCGACTTCAAGGCGGCCATCCTGATCGTTGTTCTGATCATTGTCGATATGGTCATCTATTATCCGTTCTTCAAGGCTCACGAACATTCTCTGGAAGAAGAGTAATCATAATTCTGATGCAGAACACGTTTCTGCATCTCTGTCAGAAGATGAATACGGATCCATCTTCTGACAGAGATGAGATCAGAATCTGTAAGTATTTGTGAGAAGCGCATATGGAGGATAAATAACATGTCAGAAAGTAAAAAAACGGCAGAGCAGGTTTCATTCGAGCTGATCTCTCATGCCGGCAATTCAAAATCTTGTTCAATGGAAGCGATGGTCGCTGCTGAACGCGGTAACTACGAACTTGTCGATCTCAAACTGAAAGAAGCGGATGAGGAACTTCGCGAAGCACATCAGATACAAACAAGTCTGTTAACGGATTTTGCGAGAGGCGAAAAACTTGAAGTGGATGTTTTGCTTGTCCATGCGCAAGATCATCTCAACGGAGCCATCCTGACGTATGACTTTGCCAAGAAAGTGATCAGCCTTACCAGAAGAGTACAGGCATTGGAAGAAAAAGTATCACGTATCGATCAAGATGTTCGTTAAGAAACTGCTGTCCTTGCTGTCTGCTGCATGTTTTATCGGCTGCAGCGTGGCGCTTTATATTTATGCCGGATTGGGAGGGGATTCCATCACGGTTTTCGAAGAGGGGATCCATACGGCTTTTTCTGTCAGCTTGGGCATGTCATCCTACATCTATGCCGCTGCAACTTTCACGCTCGCATTGCTGATCGGAAGAAAGCATTTGAGCATTCTCAGCATCTTTTATTCGCTGATCTGCGGTCCGAGCATCGATCTGTTCTGCAGTCTGCTTTCACCTCTTCAGGCATTTAACGGTTTCATATTTGTCCGGATCATCATACTGGGTTTTGCAATCCTGTTTACGGCGATCTCCTGCTCGATCCTGATCGTCAATGACTTCGGCATGAACGCTTTGGATGCGACCGTTGTTTCGATATCAGAAAAAACGAAGACAGAGTATTCGGTCGTACGGACGATCACGGATGGCTTGCTGATGCTCAGCGGTTATCTGATGGGAGGAACGGTCGGCCTGGGGACGATTCCGGCAGTTCTGCTGACCGGAACGGTCATCAGCCAATGCTGTAAGATACTGAGAAAATGGATAAAAATGAATTACGGACAGCATCATAAAGTGGGCTCTATGTCAAGGACAATTAATAAAAAGATACTTATAATCTGACGTAAAAAAATAATATCCTCCAGTTGAACAGCCAGAGTGCTGATAGGACTGGAGGATATTTTCTTTGATATGAAACATAAAAGGATGATCCGCTATCTGTCAGTGAAAGACGGAAACGTTAATGTTACGTATACAGATGATTTTATTAAGATGATGAAAAATGAGTACGATTACTTCTTTGATACCAGTGATCATCTGTTTGACTGAAAAGAAGAAAGGAAAAAAGAGAGGACCTTACAAGAAGATAAAGAAACAAAGCTGAGGCTTTCACTTTTCCATTCGCCCCATACAAAAAGACAGGTCCTGTACAGTCAGATGTCCGCTGTATAACCTGTCTTTATTGTTAAGACTTAGCCACGCACTAGTTCATATAATCAAAAACATCCTTAACAAGTTTCCTGTCCCTGCTCATCGTCTTTGCAGAAATAGGAAACTTTTTCTTTTTATAAAATGCCTTCAGTCTGACAGAGTCATAGTTGGTCTTATAGTCTTCATCAAACCTAAACGCGTCCCCCAGCATCATCCCCAGCCGTGTCAGACGAAGGATATGCGGATCTTCAGAATGTAAGCCGACCGGATCCTGATCGACAAGCAAGTGTTTCCTATTTAGGAAGATCCTCTCGTTTCTGTTCTTGTAGATCGAGTAATAGGAAAGTTCCTTCTTTCCGGTTTCAGCTGATTCGGGTATCTGGTGGATCAGTCCTGTTTTCATCAGATCAGAGAAATATCTGTATAGAGTTCTTCTCGACACTTTAAGAAGACTTTCTGCTTCATAACGGTAGATCCTTCCCTGAAGGATCAGTACATAGAAAAGACAAAGCTCATTGAAGATCTTGGAAGAATATTCCTTTTCCTTTCGCTTTTCTATTATTAATGATGCCATCAAAAGAATTATATCAGCGATCCTGAAAAAGGACTACAGTATGACACAGATTAAAACACCTCTTTGATATCATGTTTATACATTCCAATAATGAAAAAGATTAAGGAATAATAGCAAACCGGGAGAAAGCCAGCAATGAAGATCAATAGAAGAACATACAAGATCAGAACAACTGAAACAGAGGAAGAATACAAACAGATAACAGACGATTATAAATATGAGACCCTGATCTATGATCTGATTAAAGATTTTGATCTTGATGAGAAGCAGTACAGACGTCTAAACGAGGAGCTGCCTTTGATCCGACAGTCAAGATCGTTCAAAGTTCTGTTTATCACACATATGCTTGTATCAAAAATCAGAGCTGATGGAAGGAACTGCTGTCTTAACAGCGTGAACAACAATCTTCT
>JAFWKS010000140.1 GCA_017511325.1 Erysipelotrichaceae bacterium | reverse complement strand
TTTCTTGATTTCTTCTGCTTCTTCCGGAGAGATGTTTTCCTTGATTGGGCTTGGGCACTTGTCAACCAGACCCTTAGCTTCAACCAGACCTAAGCCGGTGATCGTCTTGACGACCTTGATAACGGCAGTCTTGGCTTCACCGAAGTTCGTTAAAATAACGGATACAGAAGTAGGACCCTGAGGTGCTTCGTCTACAGGTGCAGCAGCAACAGCAACCGGAGCAGCGGCAGTAACGCCGAACTTCTCTTCGATAGCCTTAACTAATTCATTCAAATCCAGGATGCTGGCTTCTTCCAGATAAGCCAGAATATCTTCATGTGATAATTTTGCCATAATAATTTTTTTCTCCTTCTTTTTTCACATTATGCTGCGGCTTCAGCAGCAGGGGCTTCTTCTGCCTTAGGGGCAGGGGCATCACCTTTGGAATCCGCAACGGCCTTGACGACTCTAGCGAATGAGCTCACAGGTGACTGCAGACAGCTCAGTAACATAGACAGCATACCGTCACGGTTCGGCAGATTGGACAGTTCTTTGACTGTAGCTTCATCGACGACCTTACCCTCAACGATGCCTTTCTTAAGTACCAGAGCCTTGTGCTTCTTCGCAAACTTAGCCAGAACTCTTGCCGGTGCAGTCGCATCTTTCGAGAATGCAAAGGCGTTCGGACCATTTAACGCGTCCTTCAGGTCTTCAAAGCCGGACTCGTCACACGCTCTTTCAAACATCGTGTTCTTGTAGACTTTGAAGTCTATGCCTTCCGCTCTTAAGCTGCGTCTTAATTCTGTCACTTCAGCAACACTAAGTCCGCGATACTCGCAAACAACCGTTGAATCGGAATCCTTGATCTTGTCTACGATTTCCTTGACAACAGCCTGTTTGTTACTTAATACAGCTTGATTCATAGTTCCTCTTTCTAACACCCATATACACATAAAATAAAACCTGTATCCACAGACACAGGTTAAAAATCATCTTCAGATTAACCTCGGTAACATGATTAAGCGATAGCGCCGTTACTGTCTATGGTATATCGATGCCTTAATATATTACCCTATTTACGCTTTTTTTTCAAGATAAAAAAGAATTATTTCAGAATATCCTTTACATCCTCGATGCAGTCGTCCAAAACATGGATGTTTCCCAAAGGAGAAACGGCGACGTAGCCCATTCCTACGGCATTTCTGTCTATCCTGAGATCTTCTGTATCTTCATTTGGTTTCATGTGAGAGGAAACGATATTGATGAAGTTTTCCCCGTCTTCAGATCCCATGGTGATGTTTTCGGAATAAGTGATCCTGGTCAGCCTGTCGCAAACCAGTACACCCTTGATATCCTCATCCTTCAGATCAGGAACGTTGATGTTAAGATAGTAGTCCTTCTTCTTGTTTTCCAGATACTTCATTCCCAGTATCCTGGCATATCTTGCCGCCGTCCTGAAGTCGTTGTCCAGAGAAAACTGCAAAGAGACCGCAACAGAAGGAACGCCTTGTATATACGCTTCCCTGGCGGCCGCTGCCGTACCGGAATAGATCAGATCCGAAGAAACGTTCAGACCTCTGTTGATTCCGCTGACGACCAGATCGATCTGATCCTTAAACAGAAAACGCAGACTCAGATGAACGCAGTCGGCAGGTGTTCCCCACAAGGCATACGCCTTTAGCGCTCCTTCCAGTTTTCTTTCTTCGATACGGACCTTCCCTCTTAATTTCAGATGGTGGGAATTGGAGCTTCTCTCTCCTTCCGGAGCGACCACATAGACATCTCCGATCCGGGAGAACTCCTCCACCAGCGCCAGCAGTCCGTTCGATTCGATTCCGTCGTCGTTTGTTATCAGCACTCTTATTCTATCCATTTTCCTGCTCCAGGATCTTAAATATCTGATCCAGTTTCTCGATGCGGTAGCCCTGATAATCAAGAGCCGGTCTTTCGGTATCTTCCAGGATCCATACAGGTGTCATGCCTGAGCGGATGGCTCCGAGAATATCGGAAGAAAACACATCACCGATCATCAGACATTCCTCACACTTAACGCCCAGCTGTTTTGCCGCATATTCAAAGATTGCGGCATCCGGTTTATGAATACCCAGATCTCCCGATACGATGACCGTGTCAAAGTATTTCTCGATCTTTACCTGACTGATCTTGTGATGCTGGGAGAAGGGATTTCCGTTGGAAAGGATACCAAGCCGATATTTTCCTTTCAGCTTCTCCAGCACCTCGATGGTCTCGTCTTTCAGGACGGTAAAACGGTACATGTTCTTCAGACTGAATTCAGTGAACCTGTTGTTAAAATCATCCGGCAGCAGATCGCCGTACTTGTTGATGAAAGGGATCATTCTCTGATGGGTTGCCGTCGTGCCGTTGCAGTCAAACGTCAGCATATCCTGCAGGACGGCTTCAAACTCGATTTCGTTCAGATCAGGAAAATAAGACTTTAGAAAGTCCCTGTACATCAGATAGGCATTCATCTGTCTGTTTGACAGCGTACCGTCAAAATCAAAAAGGATCGCCTTAATCATCGACCCTCTCCGCCTTTTCTATGATCTTCTTGCATTTCCGTTCAAATTCGGGTCTCTCCATCATCACGATGGCACCGCATCCCTCGCACTTGATCTTGATGTCAACGCCCATCCTGACGATCTTCCAGTAATGCGAT
>JAFWKS010000139.1 GCA_017511325.1 Erysipelotrichaceae bacterium | reverse complement strand
TTCGCCATAGATCTTCAATCCCTTCGGGATCAGACACAAAAAGACCAGGACGAAGATCAGGGTGATCTTCTTTGCTAAAACACGCATATGTTTCATAAGGCCTCCATCGATTATTTCTTTCTTATCTTTTTCTAAATTTTACCTGAAGGCTATATAAAGCGGAAGCAAAGGCGAATCAATGGCAGATATACCGACATCAACGGTTCGAAAAAATACCGTTCAGGTCAAAATATCGACCGCTCGATCCTATGCGAAGCAGTATAGAAGATGTAGATCTCAAAGAATCAGACTGTTCAAATATAATTAATAAAGAAGATGAAAAAGATCGATATTGAATTCAAGGAAAACAGCAGGCAGCAGGAAAGAAAGGTGGTCATCACTGCTGAAAAGATGGATGATGAAGTCAGGGAACTTATAAAAAGGATAAGCGACCCTTTCGACAGCGGTTTCAGCGTCTATGATGAAAAAGGAGCGGTCGTTGTTCTTCCCTTCGATAAGATTATCAGTATCTCATCAGATAAACGCAAACTTAAGGTCATTGCCGATAACGGCGTTTTTGAATTGCGCTCATCCCTGCAGGACGTTGAAAAACAGCTAGGTTCATCAGCCTTCATGAAGATCTCGCGTTATGAGATCATCAACCTGCACAAGGTCGCAAAATTTGATTTTTCCATTTCGGGGTCTTTGCGCATTGAGATGAACAACGGCATGCAGACCTGGGCTTCAAGACGGAATATAGCAGAGATAAAGAGAAGGCTTATGAGAAAGGACAGATATCTATGATGAAGAAAACGATCAGATATGCATTAATCGGTTTTCTTTCAGGTATGGCCATCGGCAATTTCATTGCATTTTTCTTTGCCTGGATTAACGGAACCGATCAGCTTTTTTCTGCTTCCATGATCCAAAGATTTGGCTCAGAAACTTTCACGTTCTTCATTCATACCATATTCTCCGGCATTCACGGAGCGCTCAGTTTTTCGGGCGTCATCTTCTACGAGATCGAAGAATGGGGACTGGCCAAAGCCACGTTCATGCACTGTCTTTTGATCAACGCTTCATTTCTGATCAACGGGCTTTATCTTGAATGGATACCATTTGATCTTTTTTCCATCCTTGTGAGCACTTCGATAATCACCATTATGTTTTTCATCATCTGGATCATCATGTATACCAGCTACAAGAAAGAAGTTAGAGATCTCAATCAGCTGCTTCAGAAAGAAAAAGATGAAGAGAAAGAATAAACTTCATTTACCGCTTGTGAGCGGATTTAGACCGCTCACTACAGCTGGATATCCATTTCACTCTGCGAAGGATAGAATATCCCTATAGAGTCATATCATATGGCTGATGGAGGAAACATGGATCTTAAGAAAATAATACCGGTCATCTGCATCCTTTCAGGTGTGGCGATGGTCGTCTGGGGGACCCTTGAAGGAACATATGCCCACAGCTGGCTGGCTGTATTCATTGGCGGCGCGCTTATTGCCGTATTGTCAATCCTGTATAAGGACAAAGATAAGAAATAATTATATGTCTTAAAAGATAAACCGCAGTTAAAGCTGCGGTTTATCTTTTATCTT
>JAFWKS010000138.1 GCA_017511325.1 Erysipelotrichaceae bacterium | reverse complement strand
CAGAGTCGATTTCATCAATAAACTGATCACAGACAATCCTGATCTGTCATTTATAGTAGTCCTGATCGAAGGACCGGAGTCTTCTTCAGCCGCGCTCAACAACATGAAGATAAAATTCAAATGTCCGGCTGTTTCAACGCTGGGCTATATTCCGGAAGATTTCTTCCGTTTTTCCATAGCCGCTTATCCAACAGCCGTTTTTGTGAATAAAGGAACTTTCACAGGAGCCTATTCAAATATCAAAAATACTCAGACATTTAAAAAGGCAGCTGCGATCTTCCTTGGTGAAGGATGCGTTGCCTATAAAGCGAATAATCAGATCAAAGGATAACGATCAGGCTCACTGGTTAAGATCATAGTTTCACCAGTGACAGGGTGTTTGAATTCGATCTTGTATGAATGCAGTGCGATCTGCTGTCCTGAAACAGCTTTTTTATTGTAGCGCTGGTCTCCCCATAAAGGATGATTTCTTGAAGCGAACTGGACTCTGATCTGATGCGATCTTCCTGTCTTGAGTATGACTCTTACGATCGCAAGATCATCTTTTCTTTTGATCACTTCATAATCAAGGATGGCTTTCTTTCCTTTGGGATCGACTTTGACGGTGTTGGTCCTGCTGTCCTTTATAAGAAAGTCTTCGAAATGGTCATGATCTTTCAGCCCGTTGTCTTCAACGGCGGCAATGTATTCCTTTTTGAAAACGTGATCGCTTATCTGTCTGCTAAGTCTGGAAGCTGCTTTGGAGGTCCTGGCGAAAACGCAGACACCGCTGACAGGCCGATCAAGACGATGGAGCAGGCCCAGATAAACATCACCGGGCTTGTTGTATTTTTCTTTTATATAGGTTTTGGCCATGTTTAAAAGATCTTCATCTTTTGAAGAATCTTCCTGCATTGGCACATTTATCGGTTTTTCGACGACCAGAAGATGGTTGTCTTCATAGATCACTTTCACTTAGACCACCTGGTGCTTTGACCGCATGGCAAAACATATTCGGAGTCTTGTATCTTGATGCCGATCTCGTCGGCAATGACTTTACCGCATAGTCTGTTTTCTTCAATGTATCTGTTTAAAGTATTGTACATGACCGTTGAAGAGTAGCCGGTCGTGTAGGTGTTGATTATGAAAAAAAGCGGATCATCGCTAAGAAGCTGCAGACATCCTTCTATCAAAGGATTGATCTTTTCTTCAAACTTGAACAGTTCATTGTCAGGACCTCTTCCGTAGGAAGGGGGATCCATGATGATACCTTCATATCTTCTGCCTCTTCTGATCTCCCGATGAATGAATTTGAGAGCGTCATCGACGATGAATCTGATCGTATTCTTTTCCAGATTGGAGAGTTTCATATTCTCCTTAGCCCATTCATTGATCCCTTTAGAAGCATCAAGATGGACCACTTCGCTTGCGCCTGCAGCTGACGCGACCATCGAAGCAGCTCCGGTATAGGCGAAAAGATTGAGGATCTTTGCGTTTTTTGCGTTTTTTATTTTCTCATAGATAAAGTCCCAGTTAGCGCTCTGTTCAGGGAAGAGCCCGGTATGTTTGAAGCCGGTAGGAGACACTTTGAAAGTGAGCTCTCTATAGCTGACGTTCCATGATTCAGGAAGCTTTCTGTTGAATTCCCAATGGCCTCCGCCTTTGTTTGAACGGATGTAGAAAGCATCGGGATCGTTCCACAGTTCAGGCTTTGTTTTAGGCCATAAAGCCATCGGATCAGGTCTTCTTAAGACTATACCTTTCCAGCTTTCCAGCTTTTCCTTATCACCGGCATCAAGCAGGACATAATCTTTGAAAGTATTGCTTGTAATCATACCTAAATTTTAGCATTCTTTGTTGTAAAATGATTATGTGAGTATCATTGAAGACATTAGAAACTATCAGCCGTTCAACATCCAGGAACAGATGGACAAGCAGATCATGCTGGATTTTCTTGAACGTTATGATGATGCTTTCTACAGAACGAATCTGCTTGGACATATGACAGCTTCAGCCTGGGTTGTAAATAAGGATAAGACCAAGATCTTGATGGCTTATCACAAGATCTATGATTCATGGGCATGGCTGGGCGGGCACTGTGATGGTGATGAAGACTGTCTGAAAGTAGCGCTTAAGGAAGTCAAGGAAGAAGCCGGAGTTAAAAGCGTTGTTCCGGTAAGCGAAGATATCTTTTCACTGGAGATATTGAGCGTCGATTCCCACTATAAGAATGGGTATTATGTTCCTACTCATCTGCATCTTAATGTTTCTTATCTGCTGGAAGCGGATGAAAATGATGAACTGTTCGTCAAAGAAGATGAAAACAGTGGCGTAGCGTGGTTTGAGAAAGACGAAGCGATCGAAAGATCCAATGAAAAATGGTTTAAAGAACATATATACAA
Organism: Erysipelotrichaceae bacterium; assembly: GCA_017511325.1. The sequence goes on along the minus strand of JAFWKS010000138.1, from coordinate 794 downwards.
GAAATTGAATCAGAAGTTGAGGGAGCTTTATGAAAACAATTAAGAAGATAGTATTGACCGGAGGTCCATGTTCAGGAAAGACTACTTTCACTTCACGTGCCCAGCAGGTGTTCACTGAAAGAGGATACCGCGTCATCATTGACAATGAATCGGCTACCGATCTGATCACCGGAGGTATATCTCCGGCATCGTTGGGCATGTACGAATTCCAGAAGTACTGCGTTGCCCTGCAGCTTAAGAAAGAAGAACTGTGCTATCAGGCTGCTCAGGAGATCGAAGGAAACAAGGTCTTGATCATCATCGACAGAGGCATCTTTGACGACATGGCTTATGTAGGCGAAGAAGCTTTCAGAGAGATCCTCAAGGGTTTTGATATGAAGCTGGAAGAGATCAACGATCGCTATGATATGGTATTGCATCTTGTGACTTCCGCCAAAGGCAAGGAAGAAGCCTACACCTATGCGAATAATGCAGCCAGATATGAAACTATCGATCAGGCCAGAATGATGGATGATATGGCTTTAAAAGCCTGGGAAAGTCATCCTAACAGGGTCATCATCGGCAATGAAGATGAATTTGAAGTCAAGATGATCAAGGCTATCCAGTCAGTATTCAAATATCTGGGCGGTTCTACTCCGGTCGAGAAGTTCAAGCGATACCTGATCGAAGTTGACGATGAACTGCTGGAGAAGTTTTCTACTGAGGCCAATTACTCCACTTCCCACATCATTCAGCACTATCTGAGACCGGAAAACGGCCATGAAAGAAGGATCAGGATGAGAGAGACTGGCGAT
>JAFWKS010000137.1 GCA_017511325.1 Erysipelotrichaceae bacterium | reverse complement strand
TGTGTCCGAAGAGATCTTCACCTTTTATATGCAGGAAACCGAGCTTTCCTTCCTCGTTTTCCATGATCGCTCTGGCAGTATAGCGGATATGATCATATCCTTCGAACGGATATTCCTCATCATATAAACGGCCGATTATCGGCCAGTCTACTTTTATGTTCAGTTTATCGATAGCTTCTTTAGCTGTTTTATCAACCATCATGTTCATTATACCCCGATAACAGCCCGAAACAGCCATCCTCTTTTGAAATATATAGAGGCATCAAGACCTCATTCTAAGATCTGCAGTAACGTCATAAAAACAATATAAAAACTCTTACTGTTTCAGTAAGAGCCATATGACTGATCAGATCACTGATAATCTCTGCACATATTTATTTGGCTAATATCTTTGGCTGGAAAAAAACAGATCAAGATCCTTGCAGCCAAGATAGAGTCGATATAGCTATAGGTATTACAGAACGATCACCGATACAACATCCGGATCTTTTTTAAATTCGTTTATGATCTCATTAGGATTCATGCCTGAATTGGTCACGACTTCAGTCCTGATCACCCAGTTGTGGTCTTCATCAACAGAAATCTGGTTCTCAGAATGACCGTAGTTGAGATCCCTGAGGATCATGTTGACCTTTTCGATCGAACCTTCGTTCTTGATTGTTATCAGAATTTCTATGATGTTTCTTGGCGGATTGTATGGGAATAGTCTGTATAGATAGAACTGGATCACATAGACAAGGATCGCCGAGAAGATGCCCATGATATACATACCGGCACCGATAGCCAGACCGATAGCTGATGTTGCCCACATACCGGCTGCTGTTGAAAGGCCCTGGATCGTTCCGCGCTGAATAAAGATGATGCCGGCACCTAAAAAACCGATACCCGATACTGCCTGAGCAGCGATCCTGGCAGCATCAAATCTTTCCACGCCCACGAATCCATACTGCGAGATGATCATCAGCAAGCACGAAGCCAATGCAACGACAGCGTGGGTCCTGACACCGGCCTCCTTGGAAGCAGAATATCTTTCATAACCGATCAAAGAACCGATGACTACGGCACACAGGATCCTTAATAACCATTCCGGGTTAAAGTTCATCATCTTTACTCTTCCTCCTCTTCAAATTCTATCTGACCATCATCAGACATCGCCTTGACTCTGGCCAGCACTTTCAAATTATAGCCGAGATTTTTCAAAAGCTTCTCGCCCGGCTGATAGGTCTTGCAGACGACGGCTCCGCAGCCAACGACTTCGGCCTTGGCCTGATCACAGATGTTTATCAATGCCTTCATGGCTTCGCCGTTGGCTAAAAAGTCATCGAGGATCAAGATTCTTTCGTTTTCTGAAAGGAATTCCTTTGCGACCTGGATCGTATATTCTAAGTTCCTGGTATATGATTTCTCCTTGCAGGCATAGGTCTCTTTGGACATATTGGAAGCAATGGTCTTCTTGGCATAGACAACAGGAACATAACCGAAACATCTTGAGGTGGCAGAAGCGATCGCGATACCGCTTGCTTCAACAGTCAGGATCTTGTCTACTGTTTTGTCTTTGAACAGTCGATGGAACTCTTCACCGATCTCATCCATCAGCTTTACATCGATCTGGTGATTAAGAAAACTGTCGATCTTTAAAATATCGCCCGGGAAAACTTTTCCATCTTTTTTTATCCTGTCTGTCAGTTTTTTCATCTTAAATCCTTTTGTATGAAAGTTGTTTTTATAAACGCATTATATCGCTTATTTTTTTCTGGAACTGTAGATATTGTAGATGATGATCGAACCGATCACGATCACGCAGCCGATGATCTGTCTTGGGCTCATGTATTCGCCATAGAACAACGCAACAAGTATCGGATTAAGTACCGGTTCTATACAGGCCATCAATGAACCAGTCAGTGGTTCACATTTCTTAAGACCTAAAGTCAATAGGGTATAGCCTAAACCGGCCTGGAAGATACCTAGGGTTGCGATCAGCAGAAGCGTCTTTGGTTCAATGTTTACGACTTTATTCAGACAAAAGATCGTCATGAAAGCTGTAAACAGATGGCCCATAAAGACCGAAGATAGCGAATCGCTGTTTTCAAAATCGTTGAGCATCATCGTCAAAGCGTAGAACACGCCTGAAAGCAGGGCAACCATATCACCGATAAAGTTTCCTTTAGCTGCACCATCTAGTACGACGATGGCGATGCCCGCAACGACCAGAACACAGATAATGACAGAAAGCTTGTCGGGTTTCTTGTTGAAGAACAGTGCCTCAAATATTATTACCAGGATCGGTGCGGTATATTCGATGACGATCGCATTGGCGGCGCTTGTGAGCTTGTTGGCAACAACATAGGACATCATCATCAGCGTCACAAACAACGCACCGATAATTGTGGTTTTGTTTATTATGAGCTTGTGCTTGGAAAAATAGAGATAAGCGCCGATCACCATTGAAGAGAACACGCAACGAAGCGCATTGATTGTAAAAGGATCCAGTGGTATCAGCTTTATTAAAAGGCCGCCCAAAGAAAAGGCGATCGCCCCTAGCAGAACAAGTATAGGATCCTGATTATTCTGTTGCGAACATTGCTTCATTGAAGAACCTTTCTGTCTTTTCTCTTCCTAACTGCTTGAGGAACACATCTGTAGCCGGGCCACCGTTTTCCAGAAGTTCATCAGTGTATTCTCTGATCTTCTTTTTCTTGTCTCCTGAATAGCAGACATGGGTCTCATCCAGCATCTTCAAATAAGCCTCGATCATTTCCATGACACATTCTTCAGCTTTTCTGCTGTCAGGGAACTTGGCGATCATCGATGATCTAAGACGGAACTTGTCGTCCCATTTGGCTTTCTGATCGCCTTGCAGGAATTCATTATATTTATCCTTGACGGCCAATGTTCTTTTTTCACTGTAGCTTTTTTCAAGCGTCGCATCAATAAGATCGATATATATGTTTTTGCCGTTGACCGCATCCAGTGTCAATATCGGGCCATCGATATCAAACGGACAGATCACCAGCGTTTCTACTTTCATCAGCCCAAGCATCGCTTTGGAAGCCATGGCGAAGATATTGCCCATGTTTTTGGCATCATATGCCTCACATTCGTTGTTCAATGAACCAGCCTTAAAAGTCTTGAATTCAGCGATATCTTTTTCTTTTAAAGGATAGTCATATCCGATCCTGTCTATTATTTTTTCAATCATCATGCGATCCTCACAGAATATATTTTAATACAAAATAAGATATAATTGTTTTAAATGGAGGAATTAATTATGGGTAATACAGATGGCAGAAGATATGTACCATATTCAGAGCGTACAGGAAATGAATCGATCGTTTATTTCACCAGAGATCTGTCTCCTGAAGGCCTGAAAAAGATCTACGAAAAGGTTAACGGCAATATGAAAGGCAAGATCGCCGTCAAGCTGCATACCGGTGAAAAGAACGGTCCTAACATCATCCCTTCAGCCTGGGTCAAGGAACTGCTGGAAAGCGAAAAGAGCCTTAAAGATGCGACGATCGTCGAGACCAACACCTACTACGAAGGTGACCGTTATACAACTGAACAGCACCGTGAAACCCTGAAAGTCAACGGCTGGACTTTCTGCAAAGTTGATATCATGGATGAAGAAGGCACGACTACTTTACCGATCAAAGGCGGTAAATGGATGAAAGAGATGAGCGTCGGTTCTCATATGACTGACTATGATTCCCTGCTTACACTTACACATTTTAAAGGCCATGTCCAGGGCGGTTTCGGTGGTTCCAACAAGAACATCGGCATCGGCTGTGCAGATGGCAGGATCGGCAAGAAATGGATCCACACTACTGAAGGCAGTGATGATATGTGGTCGATCAGAGAAGAAGAACTGATGGAAAGAATCTCTGAATCAACTAAAGCTACTATCGATTTCTTTGGCAAGAACGTAACCTATATCAACGTCATGAGGAACATGTCTGTATCATGTGACTGTGAAGGTGTTGCGGCTGAACCGGTCGTTACACCGAATGTCGGCATCCTGGCTTCTCACGATATCCTCGCTGTTGATCAGGCCTGCATCGACCTGGTATATGCGATGACCGAAGAAGAACACAAAGCTCTTGTTGAAAGGATCGAGACCAGACACGGTCTAAGACAGCTCTCCTACATGAAAGAACTGGGCATGGGCAATGATAAATATGTCCTGATCGACTTAGACAACGACGAAGTGAGGATCTATCCGAAAAAAGCAGTTGAAGGCCTGAAGCCATTCAAACTTATCAAACCATAAAAGAAGGTGGCAATTACCACCTTCTTTTTTTGTTCTCTTCGATAAAATCGATGAATTCATTCTCAGGCAAAGCCTTGGAGAAATAATAGCCCTGCAGATAATCACATTTCATCTGCAGCAGCATGTCTTTCATTTCTTTTGTTTCCACACCTTCCACAACGATCTTCATATTTGCGTTCTGGAACATCCTGATCAGATCAGGAAGGAACGGTGCTTCATTGTTGAAATATGACTGGGCAACATCCATGTCTATCTTGACGACATGGATAGGCAGATTCATCATACGGCTCAAATTGGAAGTTCCGGTACCGAAATCATCAAGCGAGAGCTCTGCGCCTTCTTTCTGCAGAAGGTAGATCTGCTTCTGGATCGAAAGGAAGTCAGAAGCTGCCGTTTCCGTGATCTCAAAGTCGATCATATTCATCGGCACATTGTATCTTGAAGCTATGCTTGAAAGTTCGCTTGCCAGCATGTTGTTGAGACACTGGGCCGGTGAGAGGTTGACGTTGACGAAATCGATGCTGTATTCCTTAAGCCTTGCCTTTTCAAGGAATGCGCAGACTTTTTCAAAGACCTGTCTTCCCAGTTCCATGATGTCACCGTTTTTTTCGGCAACTGCCACAAATTCTACCGGTGGTATATAGCCAAGCAATGGATCGATCAGTCTTGCCAGAGCTTCAGCACCCACTATTCTGTCTTCTTTGATGGAATAGATAGGCTGATAATAAACATCGAGAGTGTGATCTTCAAGCGCTTTATTCAAGGCAACTTCGACTGCCTTTTGGCGATAGAGGTTTGTAACGAGCTCTTCATTGAACAGATAGTTGCCTTTCTGATTCTCGTTGAAAGAACTCTCAAGCGCCAGATCGATCAGGTCGTTCATGTGCCGGTAATTGATCTTGAGCATCTCATACGGAATGACCATCGTACTCATCGTCAGCGAGACTTCAGTATTAGCGATGTCGCGAAGCTTCTTGAAAGTCTTTTTCCACTCGGCAACATATTCTTCATCGCTCTTGACTGTTTTCTTCTTATCGATCAGGAAGAAGTCTCCCTTGCCAAAATAGAAGACATAGTAATCCGGGAACTTCTGGATGATCGTTTCGCCAAATCTGGTCAAAGTATCATAGAGCTGTTTCTGTCCGTATAATTCCGTTGCGGTCTTATAGTTATAGACAGAGACAATCATCGAATTGAATGAAACTTCCCTGAGCAGATAGTCAGGAGCGATCACATCGAAAGCGTTCTTATTGAAGAACTTGGTCTTCTGGTCACGATAGAGATCCGGGTTTTCGGTTGTAAGGAAAATGATCAGGATGGCCAACAGGGAAATGTAGCTCATGACCAGATACTTTCCATATAAAAGTTTTCTTAATACCAGACCCAGGAACAGGATCGTGTTATATGAAAGCAAGCCCCATTTTTTTCTTTTTGAGATATTTTTGAAGCAGGCAAAAACACAGACATATGAAGCAAAGATATAGAAATAGGTACAGATATATATCGTGGAATACAGTGCACAGTTGTGATAACCCTGGTCAGTAAAAGTGAAGATCGTCTTGGCCCAAGGAGTGATCAGAACAAGGAGCGCCGTTATTAAGGCGGGTATAAGCGCCAGAAACCTTGAGCGGCTGTTCAGGATCTTGTGTGCTTCGCAGCACTCTGCCGTATAGTCGAACAGCGCCCAGCCTCTGATCACAAAAGCGATAAAATAAATGATGTTTACGGCATACAATGAAAACAGCGGCAGCTTCGTGAAGATCTCATTCATCTCGCACGATGCGATATCAGTTACAGTCATGATAAAATTGCTGATCATGACAACAGTAAAACTCACGCTTTGCCTGATAGGCAGATTTCTTCTGCTTCCATAGAAAAACAAAAGGATTATCTGTATCGGAATTGTCGCAAGCGCAAAGTCGTAGTTGTATTTACTTAGCCAGTTGAACATGTGTTTCCTATGTAAACTGATTATAACATGATGCAGTTGAAAACTTTATGTGATTATCTTTTCTTGTAAAACAAGCATCACATAGTGTTTTTATACTTCGATACCGAATTCTGCCGGTTTGAAACGCGGTGAGACCGATTCCTTGGTGGCAATAACCGCTGATGCCAGCCTTGTACCGATACTGCAGGATTCGCTCAGACTCTTGCCATAGGTGAGTCCGACAGCCACACCCGCAAAGAAGGAATCACCTGCTCCGGTCGTATCGATCACATCGACCTTCTGCGGCGGACAATAGCCGCTTTCTCCATCATATGATGCGTATACGGCACCTCTTTCGCCCATCGTCACGACCATCTTCCTGATATTGGCCTTTCTGATCTTTTCTTCTAGGATCTCTTTGATCTGTTCCGGTTCCATCCCACTATATTCTTCCGAGAACAGGATCCCGGCTTCCTGGTCGTTGCAGACGATACAGTCGACTCTTGAAAGCAGATCTCTTCTTTCCATGGCGATCGACATGTTGGATACGACCGCAAAGATCTGCTTGTCATATTTCTCACACAGATCAAAGATCTTCTTTAATATATCTACTTCCATATCGATCTCGACGACGACACTGTCTGATTCAGAGATTATCTTGTCGCCGTATTTTTCAAGGACGTCCTTGATCATCGACAGGTTTGGTCTTTTGGATATCGAGGCTACGACATCGCCTTCGTTATTAAAGATGGCCAGCCAGGTGCCTAGACCATCAGGTGATCTGACGATGTATTCAGTATTAACTTTGTGCCGATTCAATTTGTTTACGACATCTTCGCTCAGACCGGTATCATCTACGACGCTCACATAAGTCGGGTTCAGTTCAAGGTTCGCAATATCTTCAACGACATTGCGCGATACACCGCCATGGACCTGAATGACTCTGCCGACATTTCGTCCTGCCGGAATGTACTGATCGATAGGATAGCCTTTAATATCAACAAAAACTGCGCCAAATACCGTAATGCCCATGATATCCTCCTCATATTTAATGAATATATTTTAACTTAAAAAGACACAGTGTGCCTTCTTAATTCAATGGTTTCTGATAATAATTGCCGTAGACATTGCTGGTCTTCCTGGTCTCGATGAAAGCCTTAGGATCGCCCTTCAAGGCATACTTTACGACTTCAGTGGTCTGGAAGCTGTTTACTACGGTATAAAGCATCGTTACTTCCTCGCCTTTATATGCTCCTTTGGCGTCGATCTTGGTTATGCCGTGTCTGACGTTTTTCAGGATCGAATCGATCACGGAATCAGGGATCTTCGTAATGATGATGATCGCCTCGTGCGTATAGCGCTTATGCATATGACTGATGACGTAGTTGGATACAAACTGGAAGATGATCGAGTAAGCAGCTCTTTCCCAGCCGTAGATCAGTCCTGTCGCAATTATCAGCAGACAGTTGAAAGCCAGGACATAGTCCCACATCGAACGGTGGAACTTGTTGGAGAAATAGACGGACAGAAAATCCAGTCCACCGCTGGAAGCATCATGAGTCAATGCCAGTCCCACGCCAAAGCCGTTGATCAGTCCGCCGAATATCGCTATCAGCAATACATCATCCAGCATATGCACCGGTTTAAGCACGGTAGTCAGGATCGAGACCAGTGTCGTCTGTATCAGTGAGAACACCGTAAACATCTTGCCGATCCTTTTGTAGACCAATATCGCCAATAATACATTGATGATCAGATACGGATAGAAGAAGGGCAGATTGATATTGAAGAAATCGCCAAGCACATCAGAAAGGATCCTGGAAAAACCGGTGACACCGCTCGGATAGATATTGGCAGGAACTGAAAAAGAGACCAGCGAAAAAGACTGGATGATCGCTGACAGACACACCCAGATAAACATCACTGCTGCTTCTTTCTCTTTTCTTAACATCTAACTTCAATTATAGTTTAATTCTTTGCGATGAACTTAAAATTCATAAAAGAAAAAGACGTTATCTGCCTGTTTGCAGTCTAACGTCCTTGTCTTGACAGTTAAGCAGTGATCAGCCCTTGATACCGCCGCGTGACATTCCGGAAATGATGTACTTCCTGGCAAAGAGGAAGATGATGATCATCGGGATGACGACGATAGTTGAGGCAGCCATCATTCGATCGTTTCGCTGTCCGCCTTCAGTCATGAAGGCATAAAGACCAAACGGCAGGGTCCTGACCGTTTTGGAGTTGGTGGCGATCATCGGCCACAGGAAGGAGTTCCAGGTAGCGATCGCATTGAGCAGGATGATCGTAGCCAAAGAAGATTTTGCCATCGGCACCATTACTCTCCACAGATACTTCCAGTCTGAGCAGCCATCGACCTTGGCCGCCTGATACAGCGATTCAGGAACGGAATCGAAGAAGCCCTTGAGGATGTAGGTGTAGAAGATGCTCGACATGAACGGCAGGATCAAGGCCCACAAGGTATCATGCAGCTTCCATTGAACGATCGTTCGATAGTTGGTGATGATGATCATCTCGTAAGGGACCATCATCAGGGAAAGCAGCAGCGAGAAGATGAATTCTCTGCCTGGGAACCTAAGTCTTGAAAAGGCAAAGGCCGCCAGGATCGTTGTGAACGAACAGGTGATGATACAGCCAACCAGTGCGATCAGCGAGTTGATGAAATACCTTCCAAACGGAGCTGTATGGAAAGCATAGATAAAGTTCTCAAAATTGAACGGATTCTTCGGGAAGAGCGTCGGCGGAAGCATGTTTACTTCCTCGTATGTCTTGAATGCGCCGGTGATCATCCAGTAGAAAGGGAAGATCATAATGATCGCACCAATAAACAGGATGACATACATGGCGATCCTGCCGAATGAAATAGGTTCTTTATTTTTTCTATCTGAGTGCATCTCTGTGTCTCTTGACTTTCTTAACATCTTCACCTCTCTCCTTTCTTGACCAAGCCTGGATTCCGCGCTGCAGCATCGTAAAGACGAAGACGATGACCAGCAGCATGACAGCAGCTGCTGCAGCATAGCCGTATTTAGGCGGAGTCATGACTCTGAATTCATAGTAGATATAGTAGACGACGGTAAACAGGTTGTACGCAACGCCCGGACCGTTAAATAACGGGAACAGTTCGTGGTACATCTTGAACGTTGAGATCATGTTGATGATAACTACCAGCATGATGGTAGGTGCCAGCAGTGGAACCGTGATCCTGAAGAAGATCCTCAGCGTCTTGGCGCCATCGACCTTGGCCGCCGTGTAATATAGCGGGTCGATATTCTGCAAGCCTGACAAAAGCAGGATGATCGTATTAGGCAATATCGCCCAGATACCGAATATTACGACCGCTGTGAAGTTGCCGGCGATATCACCAAGGAAAGATACCGCATCGATCCCTAAAAGTGACAGCAGGTAGTTCAATACGCCGTATTTATCATTGAACATGAATCTCCATGAAAGACCTACAGCCAGTGATGATGTGACCATCGGCAAAAAGTAGGCTGTCTGGAAAAACGACT
>JAFWKS010000136.1 GCA_017511325.1 Erysipelotrichaceae bacterium | reverse complement strand
TTGAGATGCACCTGTTCCCTGAAGGCGTTCATGGGCTGGCTCTTGCTGATGGGAAAAACGATCTGGCCATGGATATACCACACGTCCACAAATGGGCTGATCTTTGTACGGATTGGATCAAAAATATCTTTTAAGATCATGATCATCGGTATTACCGATGATCTTTTTTCATCATCCGTATCACCTGGATCCGGCTTTTGTTTTTTTCATCATCAAAAAGTTAACATAGTGTAAAAAGGATTTGCCTTCATTATGCCTTATAATTTAATTAAGAAGATACGCAACACGATCCGAGGTGATTAAATGAAACGATCAATAATCAAAGGAGTTCTCATCATGTCTTTGGCATTACTGTTAAGCAGCTGTTTTGGCAGGCACTCAATAAAAGTCATTTCCGGTGAAAGGTTTCTGGATAAATGTCCCGGAAGCGCAAAGCCCGGCGAGACTGTCAAGGTCCTGACGGTCTTAGTTTCAGACGGCGATCTTTATCTCAATGGCAATAACGGCCTTGAGATCAGAAAGATCAAAGACGGCGAATTTGAATTCGTCATGCCCGATCATGACGTTGAATTGAAGATCACCGTTATAAGTAACGGTATGGCATAAGGAGGACTTATGGAATTAAAAGCTTTTGTCTGCCCGCAATGCGGCGCATCTTTAACTGTCGAAGGAACTGATGTCAATATCGTCAAGTGTCCAAAATGCGGCAGTTCTATCCATATCAGGTATGAAAAGAATGAAAACGAAAATGGCAGAAGAGATTTTGTCACTGCTGATGGCATCAGAGTCGCTTCGGCGCTCGTACCGGAAAACTTCGAGCTCAGCGCCACTATAAACAACAGCTGGCAATCGGAGATGGTCCCTTTGACCACCAGGATCAAGGCCAACGACAACAACGGCATCGTTCTCTTCAGTGATTCCAAGGAACTTTATCATGATGTCAGAAACATCTTCATCAAGACCATCATCGGCCTGGTGCCAAATCACACAAACAACGGCTATAAGTCTTTTGTGGATGATGAACAGATCATGAACGACTTTGTCTCATCGACCTACAACCGGCAATTCAGACTGGTATCCAAGACCAGACTGCCAAGCTTTCTGGGAACGCATCCGCAGGAAGCTTTAGACCAGCTTAAGAGTGACATTCAGGCCTTTGATTCTTTTATGGAAATGAATTCCACACCTGTAAATCACAGGTGTGAATCCATCCTGTACAGATATGAATCCGAACTGGAAAACGGCTGCAAGGTCGTGATCTTTGCGGGCATGGATTATGAAGGAGCTGAACTGCTTTACGGTGCAGATCTGCTTAAAGGCTTGGATCTTGGCGGTATCAAGGAAAACGTCTCCAAGATCTTTGGTGATTCGCCTTCCTTCAACAGCCTCAACGAAACGATCTCCGATGTCATCAAAGGCAAGGAGAAGCTCACCTTCAGTGATATGATGAGCGGCGGTCTGATAGGCAAGGCCATGCGCAAACAGAAGGAAGCTAAAGAGCCTCAACCTGTGAAAAACGAAGAACCTGCAAAGGAAAACGAGGAACCATTATTCGGTCATCCGAAAAGAAGAGTCGACCAGATCACCTTCGGCGCCTATCGTAAATATGCCTGTCTGGCCTTGGCGGACAAAGAAGAAGAGGCTCAAAGGATCTTCTTAAACTTCGTTGCGACACTGATACCTGATCAGACTATAGGCCAGATGCAGAATCAGAAGATCTCCCAGAAGATGGCAGAAATAAGACAGGTCGTAGCTCAGAATCAGGCTATCGTCATGCAGAAGCAGCAGCAGCTGCATGCAATGCAGATGGAAACTTCAAGAAAGATATCCGAGTACTCGCGTTCTGCTTCTGACGGACTTATGGATTCATTCAGAAAAAAGATGGAATCCGATTCAAGGATCTCTCAGGCGCGCAGCGAAGCTACCCTGGGCGTTAACACCTACACCAACAAATACGGTCAGGATGTGACAGTGAGCGTCGGTGCTGATCATGTATATGAGAATCAGTATGGCGATGTTTACGGCGTTTCCGGAAACGCTTTGGATCAGGATATCCTGAATGATCTCAAATGGACGAAGATTGATGACAAGTAGGAGGTTTAGCTGATGATCATTACTGATGGCAAGATGAAACTGCTTGAATGTGAACTACCTGGTGAATATAAGACGAACGGTCACATGGAGATCGTGAAGTTTCCAAAGAATCAGCGTATCCGCGTTGAAGCTGAAGCTGTTAAAGATAACTGCACGATCCGTTATCAGACCGGAGAATCCTATCTCTATGAGAAGAAGACTTTTCAGGTCCCTTATATGTACGTTCCGCCTCAGCCTAAACAAGGTCTTAACGAGACCGGCAACCGGTATGCGACACCAAGATCGCTTACTGAAGATATCGACAGCATAGCCGCTTCACTTATCGGCAGGAACATCAAAGCCAAAGATTACCATGATCTTTCAGAAAATATGGCCAAAAGGCTTGAGGAAGAATATAAAAAGCTCACTAAGGAGCTTATTGAAAGCATTCAGTTTGCCGCAAGCATCTCTGCTGTTCCGCTGGGCATATGCATCAGGAATTATCTGTTGGATGGAGGCATAGGCGTCTATGAAGACAGTGGTAGGATCTATGCCGTATGCATCAGCCGTTTTGGTTTTGAAGTGGACACCATCAACGCCGGTGGCATCTATGAGAACATCTCTGACAAACCGTTTGGCCAGGCCGAAGTCGATATGAATACACCGATCTCCTCATGCGAATGGAGCATGCCTTTTGTCTGCTACATGATCTCTGACAAGAAAGAAGATCTTAAGGATTTCATGAAGTTCATCGATACTGTCAGATATACGCCTGAGCTTGAAAAGAACTGCAGTGATTTTACTAAGCAGCTCAACCAAATGCAAAGGCAGCAGGCTTCGATGGAAAGCATGCGCAATCAGGCTATGTGGAATGCCGCTTTCGCTCAGCAGCAGGCTTCCTGGGCCGCATCAGATCGGCTCAGAGATTCCCTTTCCAGAGACCTCGACAGCTTCAGGGCGGGATTGAATCAGTCTATGGCACAAAACGACATGCGTTTTCAAACAGGATCATCGTATGGTGAAAGCAGCGATGACTATATCCAAAGACTGAGACACGAATCGATCATGGGCGTCGATACATATGAAAGAAATGATGGATCAACAGTCGAATATTCCACTTACGCTGACAGGGTGTTTGAAAACAACCTTGATCAGACACAGCACTTCGGTACCCACCATTACTTCGATGACTACGTACCTGAAGGCTGGCATGAGATGAAGAAAAAGTAGGGTTTAGATCCTACTTTTGTTTTTAGAACATCCTAAGCAAAAACCACAGTGCCATCACCGCCCCTGCGAAGATGAAGAAATACTTGAAGAAGGACATGATGAACTGTCTGCTGTTCTCGGCTTCGATCCTTCTTGTTTCTTTTTTGTTTTCTCTGCTTTTTTCTAACTGCTTGTCCGCAAAATCAAGTACTTCCTTTACTGTGCCTTTCAGATCGATGTTGACGTTGTCTGCATGTTCGATATTTGCGAACTTGACATTGTAGTTGTTTATAGCCTTCTCTATGACAAACGGTGTGTTGCAGAACCTGCATACGGCTGCTTCTTTTGTCGGATCTACTTCCAGTGTAGCTCCGCATTGCGTGCAGACTGCCGGTACCAGCTTTACTTTTTTCTCTTCTTCCATGACGATATCTCCTTAACGTTTATTGATCCTGTTTCATGCCCAGCGCACAGCTGTAGGCCGTCGACAGCGCTATCTGCAGATTGAAGCCTCCGGTAAAGGCATCGACATCCAGTACTTCGCCGATGAAGTATAGACCTTCTGTGATCTTTGATCCCATCGTCTTGGGATCTATCTGACTCACATCCACGCCACCACTGGTCACGATGCCCTTATCTATGTTTTCAAGTCCCATATAGGTCAGATCGAAATGCTTGAGATCGTTAAGCAGTTTCATCCTTTTTTCTTTTGTGAGTGAATTCAAGATAACAGTTGCATCGGTTTCGCTGTTTTCGATAAAGAAATCCAGAAAACCGCTTGGAAGAAGCGTAGTAAGAAGATATCTTACATCTTTGTTGGGATTCGTTTCGATCTCTCTTAAAAGTCTCTTATCAAGCTTCTGTTCATCTAAAGCCGGTTTCAGATCCAGCGACATCTTTACCTCGTCGATCCTGTTTATGAGCGAAGACATGCTCAAGGCGATCGGACCGGTGATCGATCCCGGCAGGAATTCAAGATCGCCGAAGATCGTCTTATTGAACTTGCCCGACTTGCAGGTAAGTGCCACATTCTTCATCGTCAGATCCAGCATCCCGTGTCTGATGACTTCCTTTATCCTGATCGGACATAGAGCGCTTTTCAGCTGCACTATTTCATGTCCAAACTGCCTGGCAAAGTTATACCCGTCACCGGTCGATCCTGTTGAAGGATAGGATCTTCCACCCGTAGCGATGACGAGTTTATCTGCTTCATATCTTTTCTTTCCGCTATAGACAATGAACTTTTCATCTTCCTTCTCGATCTTCATCACCTTCTGATCGAACTCTATATCGACCTTCTTTTTTCTGCATTCTTTAAGCAGACAGTCGATGATATCGGCAGCTCGATCACTTACCGGAAAGACTCTGTTGCCCCTTTCAATCTTTAAAGGACAGCCGTGGGTGTTGAAGAAATCGATTGTATCAGCCGGGGCAAAGCGGTTGATGGCTGAATAAAGAAACTTCGGATTTCTTATGACATTGCTGATGAATTCCTTGACATCGCAGTTGTTGGTGATGTTGCATCTTCCCTTGCCGGAGATATACATCTTCCTTCCGGCCTTGCTGTTGGAATCGATAAGCGTGACTTCGTTATGATCATCGGCGGCATTAAGCGCAAAAAACAGTCCCGAAGCGCCGGCACCTATGCAGATTATTCTTGTTTTCTTTACTGTTTCACTCATATGCTTTCACATCTATTCTACTATCTTCTATCAGATCTTATCATTCCATATCTTTGCTAAATACATTAAAATATAGTCAATAGTATGCATATGAAGACCAGAAAATTATTCAATCTGCTGCTTATCGTTTTAATATCCTTAGCCCTTTTTGGCTGCGCTGATACAAATGCTAAAGGATTCACCTCGATCGAGGAGCTGAAAGACAAGCGCATCGGCATCAAGCAGGGAACCGTCTATGACGGCCTGACCAAAAAGACTTTTCCTGATGCTGAATACTATTATTTCGCCACTGCTTCCGATCTGGCTTCAGCACTCAAGGGAAACAAGATCGATGCCTTCGCGATCGATGACACGATCCTTTCCGAAATAATCAAAGAAAATCCGGAGATCGGCCGCCTTGATGAACACATCGCTTCTTTTGAATGTGCTTTTGTCTTCAATAAGAACGATCATGGGGCTGAGCTTGCTGAAAAGATGAATGTCATGCTTAAAGAATTGAAAGATAGCGGCGAGCTCGATAAGCTGTATGAAAAATGGCTGAATTACTATTCTGATACAGAAATGTTTGATATAAGCTCTCTTAAGGGCGGCAACGGTAATATCACGCTGGCTTCTCAAACAGGCTGTCCGCCTTTTGCGATCCTGCTCAACGGAAAGATCGCCGGCTATGAAGTTGAACTTGTCGCTTTGTTTTGTGAAAAATACGGCTATACTCTGGAAGTTGATGAGATGTATTTTGACGGTCTTCTTTCAGCTGTTCAAAGTGGCAAGGCTGATATTGCCGTCGGAGGCATAGGCAGGACTGAAGAAAGAGCCAGATCCGTCATCTTCTCCGATATTGATGCGATCGTCTACGGTGACGTAGGCGTGCTTAAAAAAGGCAGTTCATCCTCACAAAGTTTCATTGATGACATCTCGACAAGTTTCAAACGCACCTTCATAGATGAAGACCGCTGGAAGATGTTTTTCAAGGGTATTTTTGCTACGATGGCTATTACGATCCTTTCGATCGTTCTAGGAACACTTTTAGGATTTGTCATCTACACGAATACCAGAAACAATACCGGCATCGTTCTTAAGATTGTGAAATTCTCGATCTGGCTCATTCAGGGCATGCCGGTAGTCGTGCTTCTGATGGTGCTTTACTACATCGTTTTCGGCAAGGTATCGATCGACAGTTTCTGGGTCTCGATCCTTGGCTTTACTTTGACCTTTGCCTGTTCGGTCTACAATATGCTTGCAGGGGCTGTGAGCACGATCGACCCAGGTCAGAAACAGGCCGCCTTTACGCTGGGTTATTCAGATAAGATGACTTTCTACAAAATACTGCTTCCTCAGGCGATAAGCTACATTATGCCTTCCTATAAATTAGAGATCGTCTCGCTCATCAACGCCACAGCCGTTGTCGGCTACATTGCCGTACAGGATCTCACGAAGATCGGCGATCTGATCAGAAGCAGGACCTATGAAGCTTTCTTCCCTTTGATCGTCGTTACCGTTCTCTACTTTATACTGGCCGCCATACTCAATGCGTTTGTTAAAAAGATCGACATAAGGATCGATCCAAGAAAACG
>JAFWKS010000135.1 GCA_017511325.1 Erysipelotrichaceae bacterium | reverse complement strand
TTTGCGTTCACGACTGATATAATTGTCGGTTTTCCTAATGAATCCGATGAAGCTTTTGAAGATACGATCAGCGCTGTAGAGCACTGTCAGTACGACAACGCCTTCACTTTCATCTATTCAAAAAGAGAAGGGACACCTGCCGCATCATTTGAGGATAATGTGGAAAGAAAGGTCAAAGAAGAAAGACTGCAGAGGCTGAATGAAAGAGTTGCCTACTATGCCAACAAAAACAATCAGAGATTCAAGGATCAGGTTGTTGAAGTTCTGGTGGATGGGATCTCCAAACGGAATTCAAAAGTCTATTCCGGTTATACTCCGGAAAACAAACTGGTCAACTTTACCGGTTCAAATGTCAAAGTCGGAGATCTTGTGAAAGTAAAAATAACGGAAGTCATGTCGTTTTCCTTAAACGGCGTGTTGGTCGAAGAATAAGAAGAACATCTGCAGGTTTTAGAATCATATCGAGGTGAAAAAAGGATGAAGAATTGATTTCCTAAACTTATTGATCGCTTGAATAGGTTTCAGTTTTCTCAAAGCGAAGAAGGAGATTGATTTTTTATGCTTAAAATAGATAATTTAACGATAATTACCAGTAAAGGCAGGAAACTTGTTGAAGATTTTTCGTTTGTTTTGAATGATGAAGATAAAGTTGCTCTGATCGGCGAAGAAGGCAATGGAAAATCTACACTGCTCAAGATAATTGCGGGCGTTGATACCGAATCCTACGTATCGTATAGCGGAAAGATCATCACAGACGGCAGGATCGGCTATCTGCCGCAGAGCATCGAGACGAAGTATCTCGATCTGAGTGTTGAAGAATACATCGCAGAGCAGATCGATTATGCTTTCTTATATGAGATCTTGAACCGCATTTCCCTTGATTATTCACTTTTTGATGACAGAAGTGTCGGCACTTTATCCGGCGGAGAAAGAGTGAAGGTCTCCCTGGTGAAGATGCTTTATAATGACCCGGATATTTTATTGATGGATGAGCCAAGCAACGATCTCGATCTCAAGACACTGATCTGGCTTGAAGAGTTCATCAAAAACTGCGATAAGCCGATGATCTTTGTTTCTCATGATGAGACGCTGCTCAGCAGCTGTGCCAATGGCATCCTGCATCTTGAACAGCTGAAAAGAAAAAGTGAACCGCATCTTAGCTATGCAGGACTGAGCTATGATGAATATCTTAAATCAAGAAATGCCTTTATCGATAGAAACAACATGATCGCCGCCAAGCAGAAGGCTCAGCTTGACAAGCAGCTCGAAAAATGGCGCAGGATCTATCAGAAAGTAGAACATCGCCAGAACAGCATCAGCAGAGGTGATCCTCATGGGGGAAAACTGCTCAAAAAGAAGATGCATTCAGTAAAAGCTCAAGGCAGGATCATTGAAGAAAAGAAGAAAAACCTCACTGAAAAATATGAACCGGAAGAAGCTATCGATGTCTTTTTTGAAAAAGTGGATATCAATCCCAACAAAGTCATCCTTGATCTTAAACTCGATGAACTGAAGATCCAGGACAGGGTCCTAGCAAAAGATATCAGTCTGCATGTGCAGGGGAAAGACAAGATCTGCATCATCGGTGATAACGGCACAGGGAAATCCACCCTGATCAGGATCATCAAAGAGAAACTGTTCAAAAGGGAAGACATAAAAGCTGGCTATATGCCGCAGAACTATTACGAAGTTCTGGACTACAGCCTGTATCCTCTTGATCTTCTCTGGGATAAAAGAAGTATTGAACAAAGAGCCAGGATCCAGTCTTTTCTGGGAGCGCTCCGCTTTACCAGCGAAGAGATGCAGCATCCGATCGCCGGATTGTCGGATGGACAAAGATGCAAGATCCTGCTTATAAAACTGATCCTTGATAAGTGCGATGTGCTCATCCTTGATGAGCCAAGCAGGAACCTTTCGCCTTTATCAGGTCCGATCATTAGAAAGATCCTTAATGAGTTCAACGGCTGTATCATTTCTGTTTCTCATGATCGAAGATATATTAATGAAGTTGCAAATAAAGTCTATGAACTTGATGTACAGGGGCTTCATCTGCTTGATCGATGAATGCTGTCTTCATTGAAAATATGGCTTCTATAAAATATAATTTAGTTAGCGTTTGGAGGAATATAATCAGTGCAAAAAATTCGATTGATGGCGCTTGGCGGTCTTGACGAAGATGGCAAGAACATGTACCTGGTGGAAATTGACGGTGATATTTTTGTTGTGGATGCAGGTCTTAAGTATCCTAGTGAAAGTGAACAGCTAGGCATAGAATACATAATCCCTGATTTCACATATCTGCTTGAACATAAGGACAGAGTCAAGGCAGTCTTTATTTCACACGGTCATGATGATGTGATGTCGGCTTTAGGACATCTTTTGTCTGTGATGGATGTCGAAGTCTATGCCACAGCCCTTACAGCCAGGATCATTGAAGAAGAATTCAGAC
>JAFWKS010000134.1 GCA_017511325.1 Erysipelotrichaceae bacterium | reverse complement strand
CATGAACGATCTCAAAACCCTGATACTGTTGTACGAGTTTCATGAATTCTTCTTCAAACATGGCATTTTCTCCTTATTCATTTTTTTAATTTTTCCGCAGCACTTAATGTATTATTTGCGAGTTTTATGATACGCAGATCCTTCAGCTTCTTTGATTCAACAAAGACATATGATCTGATCAATGTTTTATCCTTTGGATACTGATTACTGCAGGAACATCGAACAGGCTATCAGTATCTGTCCGATATAGTAAAGACTCAGATTGTTTATGCGAAGCGAAAACTTCGATACACCTGAAAAGGTATTGAAGATAAGCACGACATCAGAAGCCGTGAACAGGATCGCACCAATGGCGTAGACGATCGATCTTGCACTTGGAGCATAGATCGCAATGCCGATGGCGATCGAGCACATGACGAATACGGCACCGAGATAGAAGATACCGAAGATCTTGAAAGCCTTTTTGACTTCCATCGTTTTAAAGATGTAGATCAGCAGTAAAGCGGCACAGATCGCTCCGATGAAAGCGAACGTGACCAGATGCTGAGCCTGAGGGATCAAAGCGATCAGATACATGATGTGACCGATCAGAAAAGCCAGTATTCCCAAAAGGAAGATCTTCTGTCCGTTTTTCGGGAAGACAAAGCGAAGATTAAGCAGGACATCGCCGATCAGGCCAAAGACAAGACCGATCAGGATCTGTTTGTTGAAGGAGTTGTTGATGCTGAGGAAGGCATTATAGCCCACCAGTACAAACATCAAAGACGCTGCTCCTTTAAGAACATCTGCCACAAGATACTTTTCCGCATGTTCGGCAACTATGAACAGGCCCTGCAGAAGAAAGCCCAGAATTATAAGCACGATTACAAATGTTTTCATGATTTGCTACCTCTTAAATAAATTATACTTTAACAGCCTTAATTTTTGCTCGATCAGTATATGCATCAGTTTTTCTGTACTGTTGAAAAAGGAAAACATCTGCTTTTGAATGCCGTCCTGATTTTGGTTTTATAATTATTTTGTAGAACACAGCGGAGGTATCGATATGGATTCTGATATGCAGGCTTATCAAAAAGCTCTTGAAGAAAAACACGGTAGACTCACAGGCTGTTCATCATGCTCCTCAAGCAATGGCATGATGATAAATTCCAACAGTCTGCTGAATTATGAGCTGGAAATCAAAGAAAACGACGGTTCTGTTTTGACCGTAAGCAACAAAGCGCCTTTTCAAAAAACCGTCACCGCTTCTTACCGGATCAAAGATAAAGATCTTAAAGATCTCTGCACCTTCATCGAAGAAAACAGATTCTGGGCTTTCAGGGAACTGCAGTATCATCAGGATCCCGCTTTTATCGTTTATGATTATTCAAGAAGCAGCAGTTTTACCTTGAAATACGATGATAGTGAGATCGGCGGAAGCAGATTCGAATATCTTTCCATCAACGCCGATGCAATGAGGCAGCATAAGTTTAATGAACTGTGT
The DNA here is from genome assembly GCA_017511325.1 of Erysipelotrichaceae bacterium. The sequence continues at coordinate 1,185 of JAFWKS010000134.1, read as the reverse complement.
GATGGATTCACTTACAGAATGGATGAACTGGCAAAAAAAGGCGAACTGTTTTCCACAAAGGAATCGGGAGAAAACTCCAATTTCTTTGTAGAAACACCCGAAAAGGAAAAACAGATCACAGCAGATGGTGACACCTGTCCGTGCTGCGGCTATAAACCGGTCATAGGCAGATTCTGTCCAGAATGCGGATCACTGGTAAAAAAATAAGCTATGGCGATCAAGGCACATAGCTTTTTTATTCTTGATCATCCTGTTTCTTCATGAAACGGGGCGTGATCAGGTTTATGATGAGTAACGCAACCAGAATGATGATCGAGAGGATATCAGTATTCATGCCTATCGATTCAAAGGCTTTAATAATGTTTATATTGATGCCAGAAAGCACAGTATTTAATACAAGCATCACTAAGCTGATGAGCACAGTGCCAATGATCGGATAAACGATGTTTGTTCTAATCAGCTTTAATGTAGAAGACATTTTTAAGCACATCTTTTGAAAAAATAGGCCTATAAACCCGGTAGAAACGCCCGCGATCAAGGCGCCAATGATGCCTGATGAATTTAGCGGGGAACCTTGATCAGCGAGCCAGTTTAGACTGTAGCCGGTTTTTGCAACTGCTCCGCCGATAAAACCGATCACTGCCGTATCCTTTCCCGCGATCATCCAGGCAATATATGCAGCCAGTATCGGAACAAACAGATCAAGTATAGTATTGCCGACAGCTTTAAAAAACAGAGAAAGCGAAGCAAGATCCTTTGCAAGAAGCAGTGATGCCGTCAGCATGAATGAGCTTGCAACAAGTAAAGGCATGATGCTGCTTAGACTTTCCATAAGCCTGATGAACGGGTGTGCTTTTGCCTGTGCTTTTTCTTTTTGGCCAGATATTGTTTTTGCTTTTTCCGTCTTGGCTACCGGAGCCTGATCGCTGAGGATCTTCATGATCAGTTTTTCCGGTTCATTAATGGCCTTAGAAGTGGTTGTCACCAGTACCTGTTTTTCAGCAAAACGTTTCAGAACGATATTTGTATCTGTGGCGACGATGATCCCTTTACACTCAGCTATCTCTTGAGGTGTAAATTCATCAATGATGTTTCCGTTTTTATGAACCTCGACCTTCATTGATACGGCAAGCTTTTCTGCCGTATCTCTTAAAGCCTGCGCCGCTGTTAAAGTATTATCAACGT
>JAFWKS010000133.1 GCA_017511325.1 Erysipelotrichaceae bacterium | reverse complement strand
TGCATACGACAAACGGATCATCCTTCAGGATCTCGCGGCATGACAGCAGGGCATGTGTAGTTCCCCATGGTTTTACTCTTCCTTCAGGGATCGTGACATTTTTTGGAATGTCGTTTAGATCCTGATAGGCATATTCGACCTCGATATACGGACGAACTTTGCTGATTATTGCTTCTTCGAATGCTTCTTCATTCTCTTTTTTGATTATTACAACAAGTTTTTTGAAACCGGCCTTGATTGCATCATAGATCGTAAATTCAATGATCGGTTCATTGTGATTTCCTACACCGTCGATCTGTTTCAATCCGCCGTACCTGGAACCCATTCCGGCAGCCAATATAACTAGAGTTTCTTTCATTGTTTCCACCTTTCCTGTTTATCAATATTATATAATGGAATTGTATTTGAAAGAGGACGGAAAATAATATGGATAAATATGTTTTAGCGATCGACCAGGGCACTACCAGCACCAGAGCGATTCTTTTTGATCAGAATCAGAATGTCGTAAAAGTTGCCCAGAAAGAAATACAGAATTTCTTCCCTAATCCCGGCTGGGTCGAACAGGATGCCAATGAGATCTGGCTGTCGACGCTCTCGGTCATGGCACAGCTTTTTGATGGCGGTCAGATAAAACCTGATCAGATCGTTTCGATCGGCATCACCAATCAGCGTGAGACGACGGTTATCTGGGACAAGGAGACAGGCCTTCCTGTCTATCATGCGATCGTCTGGCAATCCAGACAGACTTCAGATATCGTCAACAAGCTGAAGGACGAAGGCTATGAGCCGATGATCAAGGAAAAGACCGGACTGGTCCTGGACCCTTATTTCTCTGCATCCAAGATCAAGTGGATCAGAGACAACGTTGAAGGTGTCAAGGATAATCCTAACCTGATCTTCGGAACGATCGACTGCTTCCTGCTGTGGAGATTTACCTGCGGTCAGGTCCATGCGACCGATGTGACCAATGCTTCGAGAACATTGTTATTCAATATCCATACACTTGATTGGGATGATGAACTGCTGAAACTGTTTGATATCCCTAGATCGATGCTTCCAGAGATCAAGGATACTTCAGGAAACTTCGGATATATCGATCCTCGCCATTTCTTCAATCATACCTGTCCGATCAGCGCACTGGTCGGTGACCAGCAGGCTGCGCTGTTTGGTGAGTCGTGCTTTGAAAAGACCAACGTCAAGAATACATATGGTACAGGCGGATTCATCCTGGTCAATACCGGTGATGAAGCCATCATTTCCAAGCAGGGCTTGTTGTCGACTGTCGCCTGGAAGATCGGCGATGAAGTCAAATTTGCCCTGGAGGGTTCGATCTTTGTCTCAGGCTCTTTGATCCAGTGGCTCAGAGATGAGATGCAGTTCTTCCCGCAGGCCAAAGATTCAGAAGAGCTGGCTAACAGCGTTCCGGATTCGGGAGGCGTCATCGTCGTACCGGCTTTCGTCGGACTGGGTGCTCCATACTGGAATGATAAATGCAAGGGTGCGATCTTCGGACTGACCAGAGGCGCGGGCAGAGGACATATCGCCAGAGCCTGCATCGAATCGATGGCTTATCAGTCAAAGGATCTCATAAAAGTCATGGAAAATGATCTTGGTTCCAAGATCGATTCGATCAAGGTCGATGGCGGTGCCAGCGTCAATAAGCTTCTGGTACAGTTCCAGGCTGACATACTGGAGATACCGGTCATCAGACCGATACTTGCGGAGACCACAGCCTTAGGTGCTGCAAGACTTGCGGGTCTGGCAACAGGCTTCTACAAGATGAGTGACTTTGAAGTTAGTGAGGCTGAAAGATATGAACCGAAGATGGACCATGAGACAGTCGAAAGACTTTACGACCGCTGGCTGATGGCTGTAGAAGCGACACAGAAATTCTAGATCAACAAAGCGATCATATGAAAAAAGAACTTGCCGTTTGGCAGGTTCTTTTAGATATGCAGCTGTTTGAATACTTTCACAAGATCATCATGGATAACGATATCGCAATTGCTGTCATAGCTGGTCGCATCTCTGTTGATGATCGCCAAGGTGTCGCCTCTAAAGTATCTGATGAAACCGGCAGCAGGGTAGACGACAAGCGAAGTACCGCACACTACCAGCAGATCGGCATCTGCGATGGCATTTACAGCCTTGTTGATGACTTCTTCATCAAGACCTTCTTCATAAAGGACGACATCAGGTTTGATGGTCGCTCCGCATGCATCACATTTTGGGATGCCGTCAGAATCGATGATGTAGTTCAAATCAAAGAATTTGCCGCATCTTGTGCAATAATTGCGCAAAACGGAACCGTGAAGCTCGTAGACTTTCTTTGAACCGGCGGCCTGATGAAGACCGTCGATATTCTGTGTGACGACTGAAACGTCCTTGGTTTGCTGCAGCTTTGCGATGAACTTGTGAGCATAATTCGGTTTGGCATCAGGAAACAGCATCTTCTCCTTGTAGAACTCAAAAAAGTCTTCCGTCTTATGTATGAAGAAGGTGTGTGAAAGCATCTCTTCGGCACGGTAGACATTCTTGTACAGGCCGGTTGCGGAACGGAAATCTGGGATTCCCGAAGCGGTCGACATGCCGGCACCGGAGAAGAAAACGATCTTTTCCGCTTTATTAATGGCTTTCTGTAAGGTATCTATCATATGCCTTTATTTTACTCCAAATTGGTGCTAAGATACATGCATAGAACATCAGGGCAAGGTGAGATTCCTTGATCGGCGGTATACCCCGCGAGCATAGGCGGAACCTGTGAGATTCAGGTGGCGACTGTACAGTCAGGATGAGAGAGGTCTTTTTATTTTGAAAAAGTATTTAACTGTTAAAAACATTTCTTCGATCGCCGTTTTAGGCGCTTTAGGTGCTGTGTTGATGCTGTTTGACTTTCCGATCGCGATCGCACCTTCGTTCTACAAGCTCGATCTGGGTGATCTTCCGTGTATGATCGGCGCATTTGCGCTTGGACCTGTGCCGGCGCTGTTCATTCAGATCGTCAAGATCGTGATAAAGCTTCTTTTAAAGCCAACTTCGACAGCTTTTGTCGGTGAGATAGCAGCTTTCATATGTTCCAGCGTCTATTGCGTATCTGCAGCTATCATCTATCAGCAAAACAAGACCAGAAACCAGGCTCTTAAGGCAATGATAGTTGCTTCGATCATGATGGCAGTTGTCGGGACGATCGGCAATTACCTGTTCATAATTCCGGCTTATGTGGGCCTTTATCATATCTCCTTGGAGACCAT
>JAFWKS010000132.1 GCA_017511325.1 Erysipelotrichaceae bacterium | reverse complement strand
CGAACCTCTTTTATCTGACCTATATTGCATAGCTTTTCAATAAAATATGTTTCTGAAAAAATAAGTTTTTTTAGATTCTCTTTTTTATCTGATGTTCTAAGCGCAGCTAAGTATTTTTTTCTGTCGAATGAATCCAGCAGGACTTTGTAGTGAGTGAAACCGGCTATCCAGTAAATGCCTTCAAATAAGTATTCTTTATCGTAACTGTCATTGAAAGAAACTGCCGGTATTATTTCGCAATGCTCTGCATATTTGTTGGCGAGATATACCTTACTGATTTCTTTGATTGGGTAGCTGATATCGTCCTCATATCCAAAGAACACTTTATATGCTGCTTCAACAGGATCTTCTCCGGTATATTCGACAAGCAAATTGAAGAAGCTGAATGGTGGCGTTTTGGTTCTTGCTTTTATAATATTCCGGATCTGTGATTCGGACATATTAAATTTCTCAGCCAACTCTATATTCGTTAGATTCTGTTTTTTACGTAATTCTGTTAAGTATTTTGAAAATGACATTCATATATTATTATAAACAAAACATAGTGCCGACTATTGTTGATAATTTATCAGTTTATCTGACTTCTGTTGATTGACAATGAGCTCTTTTGATGTGACAATAAAAACGTTAATATGAACAAATTAATAAAATAATCATATTAACTATTGCTCTTTGAAAACTGAATAATAGAAGATATCTGAATGTTATGTATAGGAAAGGAGCGGATTTTATGATAAAGAAACTGTCCTGGAGGGACAAATATTCGCTGTGTCTGAATGATAATCTTTCCATAAAAGAGATCATGCAGCTTCTTGACTGCGGCCAGCCAAAAGCTACAGCGATAAGAAATGAAACAATCCGATACTGCGAAACAAACAGCATAATACGTATCGGAAATAAAGTGCCGACGGATATCGTATTGCAACTCGTCGGTAAAACAAGAGATGATTTTTACCTGAGGATGATCGACGAAAGGAAGTTAGAGAACGATTATGATCGTTCTTGACGGAAGAAACGTCTACGGTATAAACAAGTATGAATTAGTACGTAAAAACGGAAACAATGAAATTCGCTACCTGGTTAAATATAGGAACAGTATCAGAAGAGGCTTCGAAAACGTCTTTGATGCATATGTTTTTCTGGAAAGCCTAAGAAGAGGCATTAAAGCATCCACGGGGATACATAAAATGTTTCAGAGTCGGATTGAGGAACCGATAACAGATTATACAATTTCAGAGGCTGTTGAAAAATACCTTGTTCTTTATAAGCAGCAGGTACGCTTTGGTACATACAATAAAGCCAAATATTATTTTGAAAAAGTCATAGTACCGAATCTGCCGGCCATTCATGTTTCTGAAATCACGAACATCATGGTATTGGAATTCCGCAGCAGACTCAATTCGGAGATTAAGAGAGTCAATGATGACAAGGCAGATGCAAAGACCTATTCAACTAAGTCGAAAAATGATATTCTGCAGCATCTCAAGAGTTTCCTGTCATTTGCTATCGACAACTTCAACGTTGACAGAAATGCAATCAAGAATGTAAAGATATTCAAAAGAACGCATGAAGAAAAACTCGAGCGGAGAGAGAAGGATGAGAATATGTGGTCGATAGAAGAATACTATTCTTTTATTGATTCGATCGAGAAGCTCTATGGCAGGTATTCACCGACATACGGTATATACCTGGTCATCGGCAACAAAGGTCTCAGGCTTGGCGAATGTCTGGCGCTGAAATTCAACGATCTGAAATTTGAAAACATGCTCGTGATCGATGAATCGATTACCAGGAAGACAGAAAACAAACTGTTCGAAGCAGGAGAGCCTAAAAACGAGTCGAGTGACAGAAAGATAATAATCGGGTCGGGTCTTTACGAATATCTGATGGAAGTAAAAGGCAGGGAACAGAGACATTACGACTATGATGACAAGTGGTTCATTTTTCACAGGCCAAAGGATGG
>JAFWKS010000131.1 GCA_017511325.1 Erysipelotrichaceae bacterium | reverse complement strand
GATATCAAAAGGATAAGTATCCACAACAGATTAAGAACTATGTGTGATGCACAAACTGAAAGCTAAAAAGACAATACTTGATAGAAAGATGAAGAGAAAATATGAAGAAAGATACTCTGCTTGATCGTTTAATGATAATAATGCTGCTGGTAGTGATGCTGGTGGCAAGCCAGATGATAGCGGTCGTCAGCAATATTCAGGGCGTCAAGGTGATATCGTTCTTAAAGCCCAATGGATAGAAGAATCCTATGAGACCACCATCAACGATACTGATGTCATAGTTACCATTGACGATCTTTCCGGCAGAGATGATGTCTCTAATCTGTATAGTGATCTTCCTTTGCTGGCAAGAACAGAAAACGGCTATGTATTCATTCCGGCACATGCGCAGGGACCGATCAGTATTCCTGATCGAAGAAGTCCTTATGCCAAAGCTGACCTTCTTAACAGTTTTGTCTATTCGGAAACAGATGATATGTATATCGTTTATCTGGAGATCATAGATACAGATGCCATTGACGAGACGATCCAGAAAGATATCATCGAAAAGGGTTATAGAGGAGTGATGGATTCCGGTTTCGAAGCTGTTTTCTACAAAGAATCTTTGATTGATCAAAGTGGAAGAGAAAAAAGTGCAGCCCTGAAAAATGCAAGCATAACCATCAATCTCGAACAGCTTGGCATCCTGCTTGAAGATGCCTCACCGGAGATGATAAGAAACTATTATCTGGCTCACAACTATGATGGCGAAAACATCGAATACCTGAATGCTTCCGTAAGCAGCGATAAGGTCTGGGCGACCTTTGTCACGAACAGGCTCTCTCCTTTTGCCCTGGCTTATAGGGATGAGAAAAAACCGCAGCCTGGTCCATCATATGTTGTGCCTGTAACGGGAATTAGATGATAATATTCAATTAGGAATAATAAAATAATATTGAACTGTCAGAGAGGAAAAGATTATGAGCGTACTAGATACAATAAAGAAATGGCTGCTGGATCCAGAAACAGATGAACCTGAAAAGCCGGAAGATAAGGAAGAGATCAGTTTCCAGAAGGAACAGAATTTAGAAAACGTTGATGCAGTGATCCTGCTTGCCAGACCACAGTCTTTCAGGGATGCTCAGGTTTTGAGCGGGCACATCAAAAAGGGCAGAGCCGTAATGGTCAACCTGGATGATATGGTCCCTGAAGAAAAACAGAGACTTGTAGACTTCGTATCAGGCGTCGTAATGGCTCAGGATGGAATGATAGCCAAGATCCATAATAATGCCTATGTCTGCGGTCCTAAGAACATCGGCATCATCTATATAAAGCAATAAAAGATGAAGGCTGGAGACAAGGTATATTTCATCGAAACAGGAAACGTCATAAGAGAAGCTGAGATAGTCAAGATCACAAACGGATATGCGACGATCAGATATGAACTTATCGATCCCCACTATCTGGAAGGAGGGAAGGGACACCTCGTAAGGACTGGGGGCTTGAGACTTAAGACATCCAGACTTTTTGAAGATAAAGATCATGCGGAAGCCTTCATAAAGTATCAAAGCGAAAAACAGCAACAAAAGAAGAACGCTTTGGAAGACTATCGCATCCTGAACCAATTCAAATAAAAGCTATATTAATGCAGAAGTTCAGATACATGAAAGCTTCTTTTTATTTGACAAACACTACATAAAAAAGACAGTATTCTCTATAATAAGTTTATAAAGAATATGATAAAAGCAGTTTTCTTCGATATCGATGGTACCCTGGTATCGCATACCATTTCAGATATTCCGGAAGGAGTGCTGGATGCGTTTAAAAAGATGCAGAACGATGGCGTACTGCTTTTTCTTGCGACAGGCAGACATATCAAGGAGTTTGAGAGCCTTCCTTTGCATGACTATCCTTTTGACGGCTATGTGACCCAGACCGGCCAGATCTGTTATGACAGAGATTTCAAGCCGATCTATGAAGAACCTCTGACAGAAAAGGATACGGATAGACTTGTCAGTCTTTTCAATGAAAAAAAGATCCCGATCGTATTGCTTGATATCAGCAGTCTTTACATCAATTTCGTCAATGAGACAGTGATCAAAACACAGAAAGCGATCAATACACCTGTTCCAGAGATCGGAACATATCATGGAGAGAAACTGTTTGGAGCCACCGTGTTCGGCACAGATGAAGATACGGGCTATATCGCAGCTCAACTGCAAGACTGCAAGGAATCAAGCTGGAACGCATATGCTTCAGATATGGTATTAAAGACGGCCGGCAAAGTGAACGGGATCAGAAAAATACTCGAATACTTCAGGATCGATCAGTCAGAAACGATGGCTTTCGGAGATGGAGACAACGATCTTGATATGATGCAGTTTGCTCAGATAAGCATCGCCATGGGCAATGCCACAGACCTGATAAAAAGCAACAGCGACTATATCACCACATCAGTCGATGAACACGGGATTCTGAATGCGCTTGCCTACTATGGACTCATCTGAGCTGATAATAAAGATAATAGATTGAACATGCTTTAAATGGTTCGTACAAAATATGTTGATAGACAAGGAGATAGAGAAGATGACAGAAAACAAGGATATTGAAAACACAAAGAAGATGAATGATTCTGATCTTGATAAAGTATCAGGCGGCGCCTTCTTCCAGGATTTCAGTGATGATCAGTACAATAATGCCGGTGTTGAGATAGTAAAACCTGATTCTAACAATAAGGGATGTTTCATTTTTGACGGCGAAAAGATCAGCAGAGATGAAGCGGGCACTATAGTCGACTTTTATCATTTTTTCGGCAGAAAGCCAGTTTCAGTATAGGAAGCATCGAATTGGCTTAGAAATAGTTTGAACTACTAGTTTGAGCAGAAACGATCACGCAGGCAAAACCTTATCCTGTTTTAGTTATTGTCTCTGTAAATCTTTACACCCATATTCAATCTCAGTAGCAGTACGGCGCTTCTGTAGCGTCATTCTATTTGCATTCACAACAGTGTATGTCGTCCATCTGATCGAGCGTAAAACCGGGAAATCTCTCCTGAAAGATCGGCAGATACTTCATTTCCTCGCTGTACCAAAGAAGTCTTGCGGGCATCTTGTAACCACCACCTTCCACGGGGGAGCGCTGTCCAAAAGGATGTAATCAATCATCGGCCTGTTTTCCGAATAGGAACAAAGGGCAGGCGCAAACGAGCCGGGACCCCAAACCGTTTCCTTAATTTTTTGTGAACTAAAAGCTTTCCACTCATCTTCTGTCTGAATGCCGATCGTTGCCGCCGGCATACGCAAAACATGCTGCTCTCTCCAACTGGATATGATCAAACACTCTCTTCAATGAACCTGATTTCCCCCTGATGTGTCCTTTTCAGTTCATCATGCGTCATAGAATCCTTGTAGCAGTATACGACCAGTTGAGGACAGTTTGAGAACGCACCGATCGTATCGGCGTTTTCAATCTTCACATCCCTACCCTCGATCCGAGCTTCTTTCAGATTGTTGCACTTATCAAAGGAAGCAAACTGCAGCCTGTTCACACTGGCTGGAATCGTAACCGATTCGATCGGTAATCCGCTGGTAAAAGCCTCTGACATGATCGCGGTAGCTCTTGACGGTATTACAACGTTCTTCTGTATTCCATGGAACTTCTTTAGTGTTGATCCGATCCATTCAAAATCGATTTCCCGAGCCGGAGAATTCTGTATCCGTGCTATATTAGCTTTCTGTTCATCCGACAATTGGTAAGGTTTTACCGAAACCGATTCGGCTTTCTTTGTCTCAGGCGTAGTTACGGATTCCACATTATTTCGCTTTAGACCGAATCCTGTGAACGCTTCGATATATTTGAATTCGTACTCCTCATCAGTCATGTTGTATTTGAGGATCGCCTGTTTGCGGGAGATCCGCAGTCTTAAGCCTGGAGGTAGTTCCGTATCCTCAAGATAGATCGCAAGGAATGGTTTTCCTTCATCCAATGCAAAACTGATCTCATTCAGGACAGCTTCTCTCGGGGCGCTTGTCGGTGTCAGAATCACAACGAACACAGCACATTTGGCCAGCGCTTCTGCGATCGCATCTGACCATTCGTTACCAGGAGTGATCCCCTCGTCATACCAGACGTGGTAGCCAGCGTCATTGAAGCGTTTGATCTCCTCATATACTCTGTCTTTGTCCAGACGCGCATAGCTTATGAAAATGTAGGGTTTATCTCCCCGGTATGCCGGATATGGGATACGTCCTACGCCAGGTACAAGTTTCGTTTCCATTCTGTTTCCTCCTTTTGCGATTGTATCATCTAACATATAAGATCGATTTCTTGTGGTTCCTTTTTTAAATCTCCTTGAATTCGGTAATATGTTCGTTATAGCCCAATTGTTGTCTTTGGTATATCGTTCTGCTACGCTGCCTTTTTCCCGTAGATGATGACAGGGTGTCCAAACGGGATCGGATCCAGCCGGGGATGAAACTGATCTTCTCGGTATCCGATCACCCATGATCCTATAAAGGTTACGCTTTCCGGGATCGTGATCTCTCTGAGTGCTCCGCAACTGGAGAATGCCCATGCTTCAATAGTAGTTACACTGTCGGGTATTTCTATCTCCTGAATTCCGCTATCCAGAAACGCATCAGCTTCAATTGTCGTCACGCCATCAGAAATTATGATCTTATCGATTGATGCTTCACGAAAAGTTTCTCACCCGATGCGTTTTTCACAGTCAGAAATATAAACGACATCCACATTTTTATCTGCTTCAAACTTTGTCAGTGTTTCGCTTTCAATGATAAAGATTTCTTCAGCCATATGTTTCCTTTGTATTTTTATTGAACTGCATTCCGAAGTCGCATATACTCTTCCTCACAGGCACAGCAATCGAACGCATCCTGTGCCCAATTCGCCACACGGGACAGATCGCCTTCGATTACAAGATTTTTCAGATTCGTGCAGCAGCCAAAGGCCCACGTCTGAACCTCTTTTACCGACGCCGGGATTGTTACCGATTCGAGGTTCGGATTGTCCGCGAGTATTTCGGCCTTTATGACCTCCAGACCCGGCTCAAAGCAGACGCGGCGGATGCCGCAGCTGTAATAATCACCTTCGTCGTCCTCTGCACGGATCATGACGGCAAACTCATCGGGCCAGTAATCCGTGTGATGGGAAAACACCTCGTTTCTGTATGGTGATTCCGCCTTGCTGGCAGGTATCCAGAAATTCTCATACCGGACAAGAACGATATTCTCGTCGCAGAGATACGCATATCCCTTTCCTTCCTGAAACAGGACCAGAATTCCGTCATCACGCATAAGGGCATCATAAACAGGGATTCCTTCGATACGGTCCGTCAGTTCTTCTTCGCCGTCCGGCAGAAAACGTTTGTCACGCTTGTCTTCGCTCCAAGCCCATATCCTGTCATCTTTTAGCCAGACGATGCTTTTGCCGCTCGGGGAAGATACTGCAGCCAGAGGCCAGCGGCCTTTGTCCTCCGCATCCCACCGATCGTCTATGACCGTATTGGTTTGCATTTCTCCGTTCTCCCCGACGATCATCATGATCGATTGCGGTGGCCAGGCCTCAGACTTGGGCCAGATATAGACGCCGAAATGCCTACCGTCCGGCAGATCGCCGTAACGGCGATAAACCTCGTAGTGCCAATCGTCCGAATCCAGCGAGGCATTGTAGCGGAAGTCGCATTCTTCCCAGTTGTCTTTCAAACGTGAAAGATCGGTGCCCGTGGTGGGCTGGAGTGTTTTTGTCACTCTCAGGCGTTCTGTTCTGGCGAGATAGTACTTGATCGCCTCGTACAGGCTGTGAAACCGACAGATGCGGTCATGATCGGGATCGTCGGAAGTCACTTCTGTCGCTTTGCATTCATTGATATACTGAAGCAGCCGCTCGGCATCCGTTGTCTCAAATGATTGGCCGTCATCAAGAAAACGAACAAGCTCAAATTCATCCTGCACGTCCAGCGTTTTCAGAAAATCATAATCTGTTGCCGGCACTTCGATCCTGCGAATATCTGCATTGCAGCCCCAGCCGTAGCACTTTTCATACGTCTCAAAGCATTCGTCCCGGAAATCCAGGTAGCGGATGAAAAAACCTTCTTCGAACTCGGGAATGTCCACCCAGAGTACAGCATCATCACGGGACAGTTTCCATTCTTTTATTCCATTTGCAGTGACCCATGCGAACGTTTTTGTTTCGCCCTCTCTGAGCGCAAACACAAAACGGGCAAACCCCTTCATCGTGTGGTCGTCGCCGAT
>JAFWKS010000130.1 GCA_017511325.1 Erysipelotrichaceae bacterium | reverse complement strand
ATAACGATCTGATCGGTCCTGATCAGGCTCAATACATGTCTGATCTGTTTCTTTCCAAAGAAGCCATAAAAGAGCTGATGCGTCAGGGGGCTGTTTTTAAACTGGCAATGGAAGATGATAAGATACTTGGTTTTTATGAATGCCAGAAGGAAGATAAAAGAGTATTTCTTTCAAAGCTCTATGTAGATAAGCCATACAGAGGAAACGGTATTGGAAAAATGATGTTTGAAGATCTTCTCGATTACACCAGATCAAACGGACTAAACAAGATCTACCTGACAGTAAACAAATACAACACTCCTTCATATAATATCTATCTGCATCTTGGCTTTAAGGTCATCGATGCTGTAGAGAACGATATTGGACATGGTTATATCATGGATGACTACATAATGGAGTATACTATCGCATAAACAAAAAAGCCCTTAAAGGACTTTTTTGCACTACTTATTATTGGAAGATTGTTTAATGAAAAAATTATTACACTATCTTTATATCATTGCTATGTGAAAAGATTGTGAAAACAATAATAAATATTCTACTATAGCCTTATCATCAGCATCCTGTCTTTACTGTTGATATCTTTGAACACTTCTATCTCGGCTTCTTTGAAGTACTTTTTTGCCAGCAGAGTCAATGGTTCCTTAAGATCGTATCCCATTTCAAAAAACATAAGGCCATGCGGGTTTACGACACTATTAGCTTTTTCAAAGATCTCTTTATAAAATTTCAATCCATCTTCTCCGCCAAAGAGTGCGACATGCGGTTCAAAATCATAAACTGATGATTCGATATTTTCAATGGTCTTTATATAAGGTGGATTGGAAACAAGGATATCTACTTTTATGCCATTCTCAATATATGGCTCCAGCATCGAACCGCACATGAAAGAAATCTTAGCATCATTGTTTTTGGCATTTTGTTCAGCAACTGCAAGTGCTTCCTTAGAGATATCCGAAGCGTAGACATTAAGCTTCTCCTCTTCCTTTTTTAAGGCTATTGCGATCGCTCCTGAGCCTGTTCCTACATCACATATATTTATGCTTCTTCCCTTAAAAAACTCGTCGTATTTGCCTAAAATAAGGCCTACGAGTTCTTCAGTTTCATAACGCGGGATAAGAACATCTTTATTGACGATGAATTTATATCCATAAAAATAGGAATAGCCAAGAACGTAATTCAAAGGTTCATTGTCAAGAAGCCTTATGATCCCCCTTTTGAATTTTTCAAGGACTCTTGCATCAGCTTCCTTATCTAGATCAAGATAAAGATTTATATTAAATTCATTGCACAATTCAAAAATAAAAGCCTTCACCGTTTCAGGTGAAAGACCTTTTTCATAGAATTTATTCCGATATTCATGTATAAGCTGATTATACGTGCTCATTCAAAAGTTTTTCCTTGTCGTCATTTGCCAGCAAGGCATTGACGATATCATCGAGCTTGCCTTCCATGATCCTGTCGAGCTGATTTATCGTAAGACCGATCCTGTGGTCTGAAACTCTGTTCTGCGGATAGTTGTAGGTCCTGATCTTCTCGCTGCGGTCACCTGTACCGATCTTGGAACGTCTGATCTTTCCTTCCTCTTCCTCTTTTTTCTGCTTGTAGTAATCATAGACTCTGGCTCTAATGATCCTCAAGGCGGTTTCCTTGTTGGCGATCTGGTTACGTCCATCCTGGCAGTTTACCGTTATACCAGTAGGCTTATGGACGATTCTGACGGCACTGTCGGTCTTATTGATATGCTGACCGCCGGCTCCGGATGCTCTGTGTGTTTCGATCTCAAGATCTGAATCAGGTATTTCGATATCTTCCTCTTCAATATCAGGGAACACGATAACTGTGGCCGTAGATGTATGAACTCTTCCCTGTGTCTCAGTCTTCGGAACACGCTGTACACGGTGAGCACCTGACTCAAATTTAAAATGACGATAGGCATCAAGGCCTTTGACCATGAAGCTGATCAGGGCATAACCACCGGCTTCCGATTCAGATGATTCCATAACTTCTATCTTGTAGCCGAGAGAATCAGCATAATATGAATACATTCTGAAAAGATCCCCCGCAAAGATATTACCTTCATCTCCGCCTGCAGCTCCTCTTATTTCAACAAGACAATCATTAGAATCTTCCGGATCCCTAGGCAGAAGCAGATCTTCGATGTGCTTGTTTAAGGCTTCAAGCTTTTCTTTGGCATCCTCGATCTCCATTTGTGCCATTTCTCTGATCTCTGGATCAGAATCCTTCAGCATCTCCTGTCCGTCTTCAATGATCTGCGTATATCTCTTAAAATCCTGATAAGCGTCATAAGGAGCTTTGAGCTTAGCCTGTTCCTTGGAAAGTTTTGTAAACTTCTTAACATCCGAAACAGTCTCATCCTGCATGAGCTGATTGCTTATTTCATCATATTTTTTCTGAATCTCTTCAAGTTTTACAATCTTTGCATCCATAGATTTATCCTATCTTTACCTTTGGTTTATCCGGGACTTCATGACAGTGCCTGCATCTTGCTTCATAGCTCTCAGATGCACCAACGAGGATGATCGGATCATTATATGAAGCCGGATGTCCGTTTATGATCCTTTGTGTTCTGGT
>JAFWKS010000129.1 GCA_017511325.1 Erysipelotrichaceae bacterium | reverse complement strand
CATTTTTCTCAGATGAAACAAAAAACAAACCCTTGATACTATGATTTTTCAAGATATTAATTCCATATTCATAATTGCTAATAAACCCATCATCAAAGGTAATAAGCATACCCGGTTTATTTGAGAAGTTATATTTCTGATCTAAAGAGGCTTTGAAAGTATTGTAATCTATGATTTCAAATTTCTTTTCAAAATATGATAATTGTCTATCAAACAATTCAAGGTATTCTTTACCTGTTCCGTGATAGTTGATGACTCTTACATAATTGTTGTTTTGTTTCTTCCCTAATAAATAAAAATACAGGTTTGAAATGCCTAATGCATTGCATACAAAAGCTATAATATTTTTTATGATGATTATCATTTATACTCTTTCCTCTAAAACTGTTTTCAGGTTTTCTATTACATCAGCTGCACTGTTTTCGATTGAATAATCTCTAATCAGCGCCAACGCTTCTTTTGACAAGGAATCCGTTTGATTATTATATAGTTCAGCAATTGCATCAGCATATGATTGAGTATCATCTACACCGATAGCTTTTACACAATTGCTCATATCAGCAAAATGCAATCCACACACACATTCATCACTTGTGGTGACAGGAAGGCCAAACGACATAGCTTCTTCTATGACCAGTCCCCAGATATCTTCTCTGGTGCACAGGATGAATGCATCGCTTGCTGCGTAGTATCTATTCAATTCATCTGATTTCAATAAT
Source organism: Erysipelotrichaceae bacterium (assembly GCA_017511325.1). Next base: position 1,986 of record JAFWKS010000129.1, on the reverse strand, counting down.
CCTACAAAATGAACATTAGTTAGTCCGTTTGTATCTACGATTGCCTTAATTTCTTCCTGTGGTTCTCCGCCAACAATATACAGGTTAATATTATCTGCCAAACCTGTCTTCATATAAGCATCTAAAAGGATATCAAAACCTTTCCGTCTGATCGGCTGACCGACGCTGATTAAAGTAAATTTATTATCAATTTTCAATTGCTTACGAAATTCGTCTTTATATTGTATGAGGCTTTTGTTGTTTTTTATATTTTGATCGCTCAGTGATGTAAATCTGTAAAGAAGAATTTTTGATTCATCGACACCGTAATAGGCAAAATAATCATTTGTATGAACGCTTGAACTAAAGTAGTAGTCATATCTTTTCATCATATATGATTGGAAAGAATTCAAAAGAAAACCCCTGTCTCTGGCGATGCCCCCGTCTGCCAGTAAAATGCATTTTTTCTTATGTCTTTTAAATTCAGATGCGGCAAGATAACCAAACCATGTCATATATGTCCCGCCAGAAACATAGATATCACATATTCTAGAGAGCTTCTTTATTGTTTTGAGATAATTGCGGTCAACATAGTCCAGATGAAAACTATAGTTGTTTTGAACAACCCAATCATCATTTCTGTTGGCATCTACAACGTCGTGTAAAACAACGAAAAGATCTACCTTTTTTCCGATCTCATTCAGAAGTTTCATTTTATATGGTGAAGGAATAGTTGTTACCCAGCAGATTTTCATATTAGTTCAATAACTCCTTATATAGCTGATCATAACTATTGATCATGTTTCTATAATCGAATTGTTTGGATCTTTCAATTAGTTTTTCTGGATCAAAAATGTAATTGTTTTTAAAGTCAATAATCGTACTTGCAAAAGATTTGTAATTGCCTTTGTCTATAATTCTTCCACAATCGTCGTTGATAACTTCAGGGCAACCCCCGGTATTGTATGCAATGACAGGTGTGTCACAGGCAAGAGCTTCAACGTTTACCAAACCAAACACTTCCTGCAATGTCGGGTTAATGAGAAGATGGCTTGCTGAATACAGATCTATCAGTTCATCAATATTGTTTGTTCTTTTTATCGCTTTGCAGTTTTTTATCTGATTGCTTCCAGATCCCACAGCAATAACATCGATATCTTTATCCAATAAAGGTATGATCTTGTTTAAATCGTCAATCCCTTTCTGTTTTGTCCAAATACTTGAGACAGCCAAAACTGTAAATCTTTCATTTTTCCTTCTGGTCGGTTTAAATTTTTCGAGCTTAATACCGTTATGAATAGTTCTTAATTTACAGTTTTTCAAAAATGAACTTCGAACGATTCCTTCAAGCCACTTTGATGGCGTTACTATCGTCAGATTGTCAATACTGTTGAATAATTCTTTCTTTTTAAAATAGTCACTCTCGACATTCTGTTTAAACAAAGAAAACGGATAAGAAAAGCCATAAGGGCATTCTTTACATAAAGTTTTATATTTATCACATCCAAGGTAATCAAAATGTGGACAATAACCGGTCATAGACCAGCAGTCATGCAGGGTCCATATAACTGGTTTGTTGAAGTTTTTCAAAAATGAAAACAGCAACTCAACATTGAGATAATAGCCATGAAGATTATGAAGATGGATGATATCTGGATCAAATTCTTTTATCTTGTGGATAAGTCTTTTTGTAGCCCTTTTGCATATGTTGAGGTTGTTATCAAAAAAGATCGTAGAAAGAGCTCCTGATATATTATCCGGAAGATTCGCAAATTTGAATGAATCAACTCCCGTATAGTTCTTTTTTCTGCCATAACAGAGCAGGGTCTCATAATCAGGCAAACGGCATAAATCTGCAGATATGTTACCTGTAGACGCAAAACCATTTACCGTATTTATAAAAAGGATTTTCTTTTTCATCATCTATCGATTAATTGTTTGATCGTATGCAAAGATCTTTCAATTGTTCTGAAAAGAGGAAATGAAACACCATTGACTCTTAATACT
>JAFWKS010000128.1 GCA_017511325.1 Erysipelotrichaceae bacterium | reverse complement strand
GACCGGACCAGATTTGGGTTATGTTTTCAAGTTGGGCGGAGTGATGGTAGCAATGTCTGTAGCTGCAATGCTCTTCGGTGTTGGATCAGGTCTTGTTTCTGCACAGGCTGCTGCAGGTTTTGTAAAGAACCTCAGACTTGTTCTGTTTGATAAGATTCAGGATTTCTCATTTGCTAACATTGATCACTTCACTGTTCCGTCTCTTGTTACAAGGTTGACGACGGATATGAGACAGATCCGAATGGCATTCATCACTATCACACGAATGATGGTTCGGTCTCCAGTTCAGCTCGTTTTCAGTTTTATTATGGTTGCGTCCATTAATCTGAAACTTGCTACTGTGTTCCTCGTAGCAACACCGGTCCTGTTCGGCGGTATGCTCTACGCTCATCATCTGGCTCATCCGAGATTCCAGATCATGATGGAGAAGTATGATAACCTCAATGCCACTTTGGAAGAAAACTTAATAGGCATTCGAGTAGTAAAGACATTCGTACGTGCACCATATGAGATTGAAAAATTCTATGGTGCTGCTACAGATGTAAGAGACAGCCAGAGACATGCAGAAAGCGTTCTTATTACTACAGAACCTTTCTTCCAGTTCGTTATGTATTCATGCATGATCGCTGTATCTTGGTTCGGCGGCAAATCCATGATCAACGAAGAAATGACTGTTGGACAGTTCATGAGTTATCTTACATATATTAAACTTGTTCTGTTTTCTTTATTGAACATAACTTTCGGAATCATGCAGGTGTTCCTTGCCGATGCTTCAATGACCCGTGTATTGGCGATCATTGATGAGGAAATCGATATCAAGGATGACGATGCCGATCCTAATCTTAGATTGGAAGATGGCTCTATTATTTTCAAAGACGTAAACTTCAAATACAAAAAAGATGCCGAGAAATATGTTCTCTCGAATGCAAACCTTGAGATCAAATCCGGTCAGGTCATAGGCATTATAGGACCTACCGGTTCATCTAAATCTACTTTGGTCAACCTGATTCCCCGTCTTTATGATGTTACTGAGGGTGAAGTCATCGTAGGCGGACATAATGTCAAGGACTACAAGCTGGAAAATCTTAGAGGGGATGTTGCCATGGTTCTTCAGAAAAACATCCTATTCTCAGGCACTATAGAAGACAACGTCAAATGGGGCGATATGAAAGCTTCAAGAGAGCAAGTTGTTGAGGCTTGCAAATATGCTCAGGCAGACGACTTCATCAGTTTGTTCCCTGAAGGCTATGATACAAAGATCGAGCAGGGAGGCGTCAACGTTTCAGGCGGTCAGAAACAGAGGTTGTGTATCGCCAGAGCGCTGATGAAGAAACCGAAAATTATAATCATGGATGACAGCACAAGCGCTGTCGATACCGATACGGACCGCAGGATCCGTATGGCGCTTAAAGAAAAACTTGCCGGCATGACAACGATCATTATCGCACAGCGAATCGCTTCAGTAATGGAAGCGGATCAGATATTTGTCATGGAAAATGGAGAGATCGTTGAACGCGGAACTCATGATGAACTTATGGTAAAGAGCGAAGAATACCGCGATCTCTATACAAGTCAGATGCAGGGGGTGAAGGCGTAATGGCAGAAAGAAATTATCGTCAGCTCCGTACTGCAAGACCTGAAGATATTAAAGGTACGATCTGGAAACTTATCGGTTATATGGGCCAGTATAAAGGCCGCCTCGTGATGGTCGTGATCGGTGTTATGCTGACTGCACTGACCAACGTTGCATCCAGCTATTTCTTCGAACCGATCATTAATGACTACGTTGTTCCTTATATCGGCCAGCAAAACGTTAATCTTGCCCGGTTCGCAGTAATGCTTGGCTTTATGGGAATCATTTACCTGGTCGGCGTATTATCCAGTTATGTCTATCGCAGACATATGATGTATATTTCGACAGGCGTTCTTTCCGGACTTAGAAATGACTTGTTCCGTAAGCTCCAGGAAATGCCGATGCAGTTCTATGACAGCAGAACTAACGGACAGGTCATGACGTATTTCACCAGCGACGTCGATACTATGCGTCAGCTGCTTGCAGATACATTCCCGCAAGTCATCAATACAGTTGTTCAGATGGTTGGCATTATTGTCATGATGTTT
>JAFWKS010000127.1 GCA_017511325.1 Erysipelotrichaceae bacterium | reverse complement strand
TAGCATTGTCTTTTCTCAGCTGAACGACCGCATAAGGACGCTTGCCGTCATGTTCAAGACCGACCGGTTTCATCGGGCCGAAAAGCAGGGTCTTGTATCCCCTTCTGGCCATCTCCTCAAAAGGCATGCAGCCTTCAAAGTATTTCTCATCATCTATATCATGAACTTCGATCTTCTTGGCTTCGATGATCGCGTTATAGAATTCATCAAATTCTTCCTTTGTCAAAGGACAATTTATATAATCACCGGGGTTTTCATCATCGTAGCGCGATTTGAAGTAGGCACTTTCAAAGTCGATCGAATCTTTTTCGACGATCGGCGAGACTGCATCATAGAAATGCAGGAACTGTTTTCCCGAAAGTCTGCCGATAGCTTGTGAAAGTTTACCCTCACATAAAGGTCCGGCTGCGATCAAAGTCAATACATCGGTATCTATGTCCGTTACTTCCTCGTTAATGATCGTGATATTAGGCATGTTTTTGATCATGTCAGTGATGTACTTTGAAAAGCCCACACGATCGACTGCCAATGATTTGCCGGCAGGGATGCGGTATCTGTCCGCAGCTTTCATGATCAAAGAATCAAGTATCCTCATCTCTTCCTTTAACAGTCCGACCGCATTGTACAGGTCATCACTTCTTAAAGAATTGGAACAGATGAGTTCAGAAAAATCATCCGTCTTGAAAGCCGGATGTCTTTTTATTCCTTTCTGCTCATAGAGCTCTACTTCAAAGCCCCTTTTTGCCAGCTGGTAGGCTGCTTCCGAACCTGCCAGACCGGCACCGATGATTCTTGCTTTCATTATTTCTTTTTCTTGCGATAGAACTTTCTAGGCTGCTGTCCTTCGATATTTTCGATATAGTGACACTTAGGATAACCAGAACAGCCAATGAAATATGTTCCGTATCTTGACTTTCTTTTTAACAAAGGCTTGCCGCATTCCGGACAGTCTCTTCCGACCATTTCCGGTTCTTCCTTCTTGACAAGTGATTCATGCCACTTGCAGGTCGGATAGTTGATGCAGGACTTGAACTTGCCGTAACGTCCGTTTCTGATGACGACATCACCGCCGCAGTCAGGGCAGATTTCTCCGGTCTTCTCCGGTTCAAGTTTTTCCATCTTGTCATAGGCCGATTGTACTAAAGGTTCAAACTCATCATAGAAATCCTGAAGAGCCTTGGTCGAATCGACTTTGCCTTCAGCGATCTCATCGAGCTCAGATTCCATCTGTGCTGTGTATTTGACATTTATGACTTTAAGGAAGTATTCCTTAAGTTTCTCATCGGTAAGAACTCCCTGTTCCGTCGGGAAGAAGAACTTGGTCTTGCCTGAATCAGATGCTTTTTTAAGTTCAACATAGTTTCTTTTGATGATTGTATCGATAATCGTTGCATATGTAGAAGGTCTTCCTACGCCCTCTTCTTCCAGAGCCTTGATCAGTTTTGCTTCTGTATAGCGTGCAGGCGGTTCAGAGAAGTGCTGCAGCTTTTCGATCTTCTTAGCTTTTAATACCTCACCTTTTTCAAGTTTTGGCAGGATCAGATCCTTTGATGAATCATATTCGCCATATACCTTCAAAAAGCCGTCAAATTCCAGTTTTCTGCCGCTTACATTGAAGATGTAGTCGTTGTTGTTGAAACTGTAAGTGACATTCTTGGTCTTTGCTTCAGACATCAAAGAAGCCAAAGCTCTGTAGTAGATAAACTTGTAAAGTTTATACTGATCGTTAGTCAGATAATCCCTGATCTTGTCAGGCTCATTGTCAAGACTTGTAGGTCTGATGGCTTCATGTGCGTCTTGCGAAGACTCATCGTTTTTGACACGGTAGAAGCCCTTGTATTCATTGCCATATTCACTTTCGATCTTGCTGAAGGCAGCTGAAACAAATTCGTTTGAAAGCCTTGTAGAGTCTGTTCTCATGTAGGTGATAAGACCCTGCGCTCCGCTTCCCAGTTCCACACCTTCGTAAAGGCTTTGAGCGACCATCATCGTCTTCTTGGAACCAAAGCCCAGTTTTGTTGAAGCTTCCTGCTGCATTGTTGAAGTGATGAAAGGCAAAAAGGCACTTCTTTTGACGGTCTTCTCACTGATATCTTCCAATACAAAATCATCACCTAAGGCTTTAAGGATCGCATCCGCTTCTTCTTCCGTATGGATCTCGACCTTCTTGCCCTGATATTTGCTTAGTTCAGTCAAGAGTTTTTTGCCCAGATCCGCATTGATCGTCCATGATTCGACCGGAACGAAAGCCTTGATCTCTGCTTCCTTGTCACAGATCATCCTCAAGGCGATAGATTGTACACGACCGGCTGATTTAGATCCGATCTTTCTTTTTAAAAGTTTAGAAAGCTTGAAACCAATGATACGGTCGAGGATTCTTCTTGTTTCCTGAGACCTCACCAAAGACATATCGATGGTCCTGGGATCGTCCAGAGCCTTCAATACCGCATTCTTTGTTATCTCATTGAAAACGATTCTGTTTTTTTCATCAAGATCGAGCCCCAGTTCTCTGGCCAGATGCCAGGAGATGGCTTCACCTTCTCTATCCGGGTCGGTCGCCAGATAGACGAAATCTGCACCTTCAACAAGTTTTTTAAGTTCCTTAACTACTTCTTTTTTATCTTTTGATATTTCATAAGTCGGAGCGAATTCATTCTCAACATCAACGCCCAGACCTTCCTTGCCCTTAGTGGCAAGATCGCATATATGTCCCTTGGATGAAGTAACTTTAAAATCCTTTCCAAGGTATTTTTCTATGGTTTTAGATTTTGACGGAGATTCGACAATAACTAAATTTTTCATACGTTTCCTCTTTCAACAATTACTAATATTTACATATTTGTTTCTAAAAAGCAATTTCATCTTTCAGGATAGGCGTAGCACCTTCATAGATTAGGCGGTTGTTGTGAATACCGTTCTCATCAAAAATGTCATAAGGCAGAACCTTTACTTCCTTGCCCATCTCAAGACTTTCATTGACTGTAGTCATCGTACCCGATCTTTCAGCTGACTGCATCACATACACTCTTTCGGACAGGGCAGCTATGATCCTGTTGCGGAAAGGGAAATGAAAAGCCAGAGGTTTGCACATGCCAGGATATTCGGAAATGATTAAGCCCCTTTTCTCTATCTTTTTGAACAGTTCATAATTTTTGAACGGATATATATAGTCTATACCGCAACCCAGTATGCCGATCGTTTCCTGTGCGTTTTCATGGGCACAGGCATCTATTCCTTTGGCAAGACCTGATATTATCACCTGGTCTTTGTTTTTCATCGATAAGGCTTTTGTCGCTTTCAAAGCATAGTCGCAAGGCTTTCTTGATCCCACGATAGCGATAGCTTTTCTATTCAGCAAGCCGATATCGCCTTTATAGAAAAGAACGACAGGAGGATATTTCAGATCAAAAAGTCTGGAGGGGTAAGCCTCATCAAAAATCGTGATCGCATTATCTATCCTGATCTGCGGAACACTTCTTTTTTCGTTTATTGCGTTTATTATATCTCTGTATTCGCCTTTAAAATGTGCAGCATAAGATATCAGAAGATCTCTATCCATCTATACATTATTAGCTGAATGCAGATGTTTTTCCTACCTGTTTTTTAAAAAAGCCTGAGCTGTCTAATCTGACAAGGTCTGTATGACATTCTATAGAGCTTGTTAAGACCATATTCATCCATCAACTGAAGATGTCTTTTAGTACCATAGCCCTTATGATTGCGATATTCATATTGCGGGTAGAGCACATCATAGCCCATCATGATATGGTCTCTCAATACTTTTGCCAGGATGGAGGCGGCAGCGATACTGATCGACCTGGCATCGCCTTTGATCATATCTATGACGTCATCTCTTCCTAACGGCATTGCATCGGTAAGTGTAACTTTATGGATATCAGTAGATCTGCTGAGTTCATCCATAGCCATCTTGGTCGCATGATAGATATCATATCTGTCTATCTCTTCCGGTTCAACGATTTTGAATCTGTAATACTTCGCATCCTTAATGATCAACGGAAACAGTTTCTCTCTTTTTTTCTCAGTGAGCTTTTTGGAATCGTTTATCTCTTCATTCTCATAGCCGATCGGCAAGATGCAGCAAGCCACGACCAAAGGACCGCATAACGGTCCTCTTCCTGCTTCATCGATCCCCATGACACACTCTTTATCCGCCCAGTATTTTTTTTCAAATTCATTTTCAAGCATCCTGCCAGGTGATCCTTCCTATCTTGTTTGAACGTATATCCTTGAGGATCGCGTCGAGACATTTCGCTATATCGACTTCACCATCGTTTCTTAACCAAAGTCTTGCTTTGCCTATCTCCTTAATAAGGTCATCACTGTTTTCATCAACTGCATATCTTGCTTGAATAAGGCCAGGATATCTGTCCTTTAGCAGATCTAAACCAAACAGCACGAGCTCCTGTTTATCGAGGATATCATCATTTATCGATCCCAAAAGCGCCAGAAGCCTGGCATCACTCTGATTTTCTATCTTCGGCCAGAGAACTCCCGGTGTATCGAGCAGTTCGACATCTTCATTGATCCTTATCCATTGCAAAGACTTCGTGACTCCGGGACGGTTTTCTGCCTTGGCCACTTTCT